>USLC01000007.1 GCA_900555375.1 uncultured Eubacteriales bacterium | reverse complement strand
TTTTATATATTTCGGCGGCTCTGCGGCGCTTTGATTTAATGCTTTCTTTCATATCCGACACCTCGCATTTTATTTTAAAAGTTTACAAATTTCTCTTGCAAAATTTTATATATAATATTATAATATAAATCAGAATAATTTGCAATATTATTCTTTAAGATAAATTTGTAAGACGCGCCGTGCGCGCCCGAAAGGATTGAGAAAAATGTTTGAATTGGAAAACGTAAAAAAGACGGATCCCGAAGTAGCTGAGGCGATATTTAAAGAAATAAGCAGACAGCGCGGTAAAATTGAGCTTATCGCATCCGAAAACTTTGTAAGTCCCGCTGTTATGGAGGCGATGGGAACGCCTCTTACAAACAAATATGCGGAGGGGTATCCGGGCAAGCGTTATTACGGCGGCTGCGAGTACGTCGATATAGTTGAGGATTTGGCAAGAGAACGTGCAAAGGAACTCTTCGGAGCGGAGTTTGCAAATGTTCAGCCTCATTCGGGGGCGCAGGCAAACCTTGCCGTATTTTTTGCTGCAATGAAGCCGGGAGACACATATCTCGGTATGAATCTTGCGCACGGCGGACACTTAAGCCACGGTTCGCCCGTTAATATTTCGGGCAAGTATTTTAATGTTGTGCCGTATGGCGTAGACAGCGTTACGCACAGAATAGATTATGATGAGGTTTACAAACTTGCAACCGAGAATAAGCCGAAGCTGATTCTTGCGGGGGCAAGCGCATATGCAAGAGAAATCGATTTTGCGAAGTTCCGTGAGATTGCCGATGAGGTCGGAGCTTATCTTATGGTTGATATGGCGCATATCGCAGGTCTTGTTGCGGCAGGGCTGCATCAAAGCCCCGTTCCTTATGCGGATTTTGTTACAACAACAACGCATAAGACATTGAGGGGTCCGAGAGGCGGACTTATTCTCTGCAAGGAAAAGTACGCAAAGGATATAAACAAGGCTGTCTTCCCCGGCTGCCAGGGCGGCCCGCTTATGCATATAATCGCGGCAAAAGCGGTGTGCTTTAAAGAGGCTCTCTCGCCCGAGTTTAAGGCTTATCAGGCACAGATAAAGAAGAACGCCGCAAAGCTTGCGGATGAGCTTATGACAAGAGGAATAAGCATAGTATCGGGAGGAACCGATAACCACCTTATGCTTGTTGATTTGACAAAGCAGGGCAAGACCGGAAAAGAAGTAGAGCATAACCTTGATGAGGTTGGAATCACGTGCAACAAAAATACCATTCCCAACGACCCGCAAAGCCCGTTTGTAACAAGCGGAATAAGACTGGGTACTCCGGCGGTTACAACACGCGGATTTACGGAAGAGGATATGACCGAGGTTGCAGAGCTTATCTCGATGGTAATAAAAGATTTTGATAACACGCGCGATGAGGTTGCCGCAAGGGTTGACGCGCTTTGCAAGAAGCACCCGCTTTATGAATAAGCCGCTTGCCGACAGAATCCGCCCCACCTGTCTTGACGATGTTGCGGGGCAAAAGCACATACTCGGCAAAGGGCGGATTCTGCGTAATATAATCGAAAGCGGAAATATCCCGAGTATGATTTTTTACGGTCCTTCGGGGACGGGTAAAACAACCGTTGCCAATATTGCGGCAAAAATTTCAAACAGACCTTTGTATAAGCTTAATGCGACAAACGCGTCGGTTTCGGATATAAAAGCCATTGTGAAAGAGAGCGAGGGCTTGCTTGGCCAGGAAGGCGTTTTGTTATATCTTGACGAGATTCAGAATTTTAACAAAAAGCAGCAGCAGTCACTTTTAGAGTATACTGAAAACGGGCGGATTACACTTATTGCAAGCACAACCGAAAATCCGTATTTTTACGTATACAATGCGATACTCAGCCGAAGCACGGTGTTTGAATTTCGTCCGCTTAAAACAGAGGATATTAAGCAGGTTCTGGTTCGTGCGCTTGGAATTATCGAAAAAGAAATCGGCGAAGACTCGATTGAATCGGATGCAGACTTTTTAAGTCTGCTTGCCGAGAGAAGCGGCGGAGATGTAAGAAGGGCGCTTAATTCGTTAGAGCTTGCTGTCGGATACACGCCGCCGGAAAGTGACGGAAAGCTTCATCTGCCAGCCGATACGGTCGAGCAATGTACGCAAAAAAAGATTATTAAGTATGACAAAATGGGCGACAGCCATTATGATATTTTAAGCGCTTTTCAGAAATCAATCAGAGGAAGCGACCCCGACGCGGCAGTACATTATCTTGCGCGGCTTGTTGCGGCGGACGATATACAATCGATTTGCCGAAGGCTTATGGTGATTGCGTGTGAGGATATAGGGCTTGCCTATCCCGCGGCGATAACGGTGGTAAAGGCGTGCGTTGACAGCGCGCTGATGCTTGGCTTCCCGGAGGCGCGTATTCCGCTTGCCGAGGCGACAATATTGCTTGCCACCGCGCCTAAGTCAAATTCTGCAGACAAGGCGATTGACGCCGCCCTTTATGATCTTGAACACATAGATACGGGCAATATTCCGAGGCAGCTGCAAAATGTTCATTACGATGGCGAGGGCGACCTGCCCAAAGGGCAAAACTACATATATCCGCACGATTATCCGAATCATTATGTTGTTCAGCAGTACCTGCCCGACAAAATAAAGGATAAAAGATATTATGAATACGGGCGGAATAAGGCAGAGCAAAGTGCAAAAGAATATTGGGATAAGATAAAAAATAAATGATGTGAGGACAGAATATGAAGATACTTGGGGTTGACTTCGGCGACAGCAGAACGGGCTACGCGATATCCGACGCGCTCGGCTTCGGCGCAAGCGTTGTCGGGGCATTTAAAAGCGGAAATATAAAAGAGGTTGCGGAACATACGGCAGAGCTTGCAAAGGAACTGAATGCCGAGAAAATTGTCCTCGGCTATCCGAAAAATATGAACGGAAGCCTGGGACCCAGAGCCGAAAAAACGCAGCGGCTTGCCGGGCTTATAAAAGAGCTCAGCGACATTCCGATAATTTTATGGGACGAGAGACTGACAACCGTTTCGGCGCATAATCTGATGAACGAGACCAATGTCCGCGGAAAGAAGCGCAAAGAAAGCGTTGACAGTATCTCGGCGGCTTATATTCTTCAGGGATATTTAGACAGTTTAAAGTAAAAAATAAAAGAGAGGTATTAGTATATGGCAGAATTACCCGAAAATGAATATTTAATAGATTTATATGATGAAGACGGAAATAAGACCGTTTTTGAACATCTCGATACGGTTTTGTATAAGGACGACGAGTATGTTATTTGTATTCCTTATGACGAAAACGAGGAGGAAGTGACCGAAATCGTTATCTTCAGAACAGAGGATGACGGAAGCGGCGAATCGGTTCTTTCCCAAATTTTTGACGCCGATATTTTGTCAGCGGTGTATGATATTTTCAGAGACAGAAATGCCGATAAATTTGATTTCGAGGCATAACAGAAGCGGCGCGATACGCGCCGCTTTATTTTTAACGGACAATTTTAAGATTTATATTATATCTTTCCTTAAAATATTTTGCGTTGCAGCGTTTGTGACCGATAATGACCGAGTCCTCGAACGGTGCGGCGCAGACCGCATAATCACAGTCGTGCAGATTATTTTTTATTATATCACGCTCAATTTTATCGCGCTGCCGTTTGCACAAGACCAGCTCGCGGAAGGCGGGGTGATAAGGCCCCGCAACAATACTGCCGCTTGTAAGACTTTCATCGGAGTGCAGACCGACGCGGATTATTTCTATATTTTTTTCTTCAAATACACGCATAACTTTATCCGTTACCGATATTGCTGTCTGCAAGTTGTAGGGCTTGTATTTGCCGCATCTGTAGTATTCCTCAAGGCACGTGCCGACAAGCGTTATGGTCGGATAAATTCTGACGCAGACAGGACAAAGCGCGGCGGTGTCATAAGCGGTTTTCAAGTCGGTATCGGGGTCTGAGGCGTACATACCTATCATCATCTGAAGCCCCAAATCTATGCCGTATTTTTTGATTAAAGATGCGGCGGCGACAGTATCGGCAAATACGTGACCGCGGTTGTTTTTTGCAAGCACGTTATCGTCTGAGGATTGCAGACCCAGCTCGATTGTTTTGACATTATATTTTTTGCATAATGTTAAAACGCCATCGTTTATATAATCGGGTCTGGTTGACATCCTTATCCCATCCGTCTCGCGGCGGTATTTATGGGCGACTTTTAAAAATTCCTCCTGTAGATCAAGAGGAAGCCCGGTAAAACTTCCGCCGAAGAAGGCAATCTCAATATGACGGTTGCCTTTCGGCAAAAAGCTTAAATAGTCTTTGATTATACGCACGTTCTATTATGCCGCGCGCCTCCTCCTCGTGAAATTCCCGCGTTCCCGATATCGTGCGCTGATTGCAGAAAACGCAGTCGTTGGGGCAGCCATTGTGAGGAATAAAAACAGGAATATTATATTTCTTCATCTATTTGATATACCTTTCCGCCGCAACCTTTGCTGCCGCCTGTTCGGCGGATTTAAGATTTTTTCCGCTGCCCGTGCCGATTATATTGCTGCGGTAGACGGCATTTACTTTAAAAACGGGCATATGGTCGGGTCCTTTGCGCTCGACCAAGGTATAAGTTACGACATCTGTGCCCTTATCGCGCTTTTGGAAGTAATTTTGAATCTCTGACTTGTAATTGTGAAAGTGTACAAGCTTTGCGTCCTCTATGGTTTCCTTTAAATTATTCATTATCCACTTCCGCGCAGGTTCGATTCCGCCGTCCAGATATATTGCGCCAAGCACCGCTTCGTATGTGTCACAGAGGATAGACGGCTTATCCGCCCCGACTCCGCTTTCGGACTTGCCGAATTTGACGGCGCTTCCCAAGTCCATCTTTTTTGCCGCTTCGGCAAGAGACCTTTCGCATACCGCTTCGGCGCGAACCTCGGTAAGCCGTCCTTCCGCAAGATTTGTAAATTTGTTATAGATATATTCGGCAACAACAAACGATAGGATGCTGTCTCCTAAAAATTCAAGTCTTTGGTTGCTTTCGATATTTTTCTCATTTGCAAGTGAAATATGGGTTAGGGCAACGTCAAGCAGTTTTTTGTTTTTAAATTCATAACCGATATTCATAGTGATTCTCCTTTATAAATAAAGTAAAATCACCCGGAAAAATGCACCGTATCCGATGCAGATTTCCGGGTGATTTTACAGACGGCGGCAAAACTTAACCGCCGTCTGTAAAAATTAAAGTCTGTCGTATATATACGTAACAGCGTCATTGACGGTAACAATGTTTTCTGCATCTTCGTCAGAGATTTCATCAAGGTCAAACTCGCCCTCAATCGCCATCATAAGCTGCATAAGATCCAGCGAGTCTGCTTCCAAATCGTCGGCAAAGGAAGTTTCGGGTGTAATCATATCTGCTGATACTCCGAGTTCTTCTACGGTAAGCTCTTTAACTTTTTCAAAAATATCGTCCATTATATTCGCCTCCTGAAACTAAGTATTTATATATCGTACACACACTATATCACAGAAATTTCCTTTAGTCAATATTAATATGCGTAATATTTAGCATTTTTTATTGTAAAATTTGACGAAAATCACAAAAACTATTCCGATGCCTCGGTTTCGGAGTTGAATTGTGCTATTCCGCTTGTAATATTCTCGACCAGATTACATTCAACAAGCTTTTTTGTCTGCCGCAGAGCGCTGAAAAATGCCCTTGCGTCTGAGCTTCCGTGAGCCTTTATAACGGGCTTGCGAACGCCGAGAACGGGCGCGCCGCCGTGCTCTTTATAATCCATACTTTTTTTCATATCGCTTATGCCGTCTTTGACGGCAAGGGCGGCAAGCTTGGACTTGGTGTTCTTGTAAAAAATGCCTTTAAGCATCTTGCCGAAGGCAGAGGCAAGTCCCTCCATAAACTTAAGCAAAACGTTTCCCGTAAAACCGTCGCACACAACCACATCTGCTCCGCCGAGAGGAATTTCGCGGGCTTCGACATATCCTATGTAGTTTATCGGTGTGTCTTTTAAAAGCTTATGTGCCGCACGGATTGTGTCTGTGCCCTTGTCTTCTTCCGTGCCTATGTTGACAAGCCCTACTCTGGGAGAGGGCATATCCATAAACTTTTGCATATAGACAGAACCCATAATAGCAAACTGTTTTAAAAAGTCTGCGGTACATTCCGCGTTTGCGCCCGAGTCAATCAGCAGGTAAAAGCCCTCGCTGCTTGGCAGAACAGGGGCAAGCGCCGCGCGGCGGATTCCGGGGATGCGCTTTACTATAAGCGTTGCGCCCGAGATAAGCGCGCCCGTGTTGCCCGCGCTTACAAATGCGTCGCCCTCGCCCTTGGCGGCAAGCGTCAGACCTATGTGCATAGATGATTTTTTCTTGTGTCTTACTGCGGTAATCGGGTCGTCATCGCCGCTTATTACCTCATCGGCGTTTACAATTGTTATTGCACTTCCCGAATAATTATTCTTTTTAAGCTCGGCTTCTATCAGCTCTTGCTTGCCGACCAGCACAAGCTCTATATCAAGTTTTTTTACACCCTCGATGCAACCGCGGACAATTTCTGCGGGAGCGTTGTCGCCGCCCATTGCGTCTACAATTATCTTCATTAGGTATCAATCCTCTCTTTTTATTTAAAGGTTAAAAGGCTTCTGTTCTTCCATATATAGTCCCAGCCGGAATATACGGTCAGTAAAACAACGGCAACAACTATAACAAGGGTTATTGAATTAAACATTCCGCCGAACTGAGGGAGATGAAACTCAACCGCTTCAAAGACCATAACGGATATAACAAGAATAAACTGTGAAACGGTTTTTGCTTTTCCCCAGGGACTTGCGGCAATGACGGTGTTTTCGCCCATCGCAAGAGTGCGGATGCCTGTAACAAGAAGCTCGCGCGCAAGAATCACCATCACAACGCCTGCGCCTATATATTTAATATCTCTTTGAACAAAGCAGATAAGGGCGGACATTATAAGAATTTTGTCCGCAAGCGGGTCCATAAGCTTGCCGAAGGTTGTTATCTGATTATACTTGCGCGCAAGCTTTCCGTCAAGACGGTCGGTAGCCGCAGCCAAACCAAAGACAATCAGAGCGGCATAAACAGACCATTCTCTGCCCGACAGATAAAATATCATAAATATCGGAATAAGAACAACACGCAGAACAGTCAGCTTATTTGGAGTGTTCATAGCTAAATCACAGCCTTTCTGCCGCATAAAACGGCGTAAAATTATTCACATTCGGTTCCGAACAAATCGTACTCCATCGTCTGTTCAACTTTCACGTTTACAAACTTTCCGGGCAGCGGATTACGGTCGGATTTAAAGAAGACCTTGCCGTCTATTTCTTCAGAGTCCGCATAGGTTCTGCCGTAGAAGCTTTTAATTATTTCGTCCTTTCCCTCAACAAGAACGCGGACGACAGAGTTTATCTTTTTGGCATTCTGTTCTTCGGCAATCTCTGACTGAATCATCATAATCAGGTCGCGGCGGCGCTCTTTCTCGTCCTCGTCAATCTGATTGTCAAAGCCGTAGGCGGGGGTGTCCTCCTCGCGTGAGTATGCAAATACGCCAAGCCTTTCAAAGCGGACTTCGCGGACAAAATCGCAAAGCTCTTCAAAATCGGATTCGCTCTCTCCGGGGAAGCCGGCGATCAGAGAAGTCCTGATTGCGGCGTTCGGGATTTCACGGCGGATTTTGTCTATCAGCCCGATAATCTGCGCCTTGTTTGTGCGCCTACCCATTCTTTTAAGTATTTTGTCACTGCAATGCTGAATGGGAATGTCAAAATAATTGCAAAGCTTTGGCTCGGTTTTAAATACTTCGATAAGCTCATCGGTCATAAGCTCGGGATAGCAGTAGTGAACTCTTACCCATTCCGCCTTTTCGATTGAGCAAAGCTTTTTTAAAAGCTTTGGCAAACAGAACTCACCGTAGATATCCTTGCCGTAGGCAGTGGTATCCTGTGCGATAACCACAAGCTCGCGCACTCCGTCCGAGACAAGCTTTTCCGCTTCGGATACGATGTCCTCGATTTTACGGCTTTTGTATCTGCCGCGGATGGACGGAATAACACAATAAGTACAGTGATTGTCACAGCCTTCGGCAATTTTAAGATACGCCGTATAAGACGGAGTGGTGCGGATTCGCGGCATATTCTGCTCGTCGGGGCAGCCTGCGCCGCACCATAAAATGTCGGTTTTATCGTTGTCAAGCTCGGCTATGACATCTGCAATTTTATCATATTCGTTTGTGCCTATAACGGCGTCAACCTCCGGCATTTCGGATAAAATCTGTTCTTTATATCTCTGAGCCATACAACCCGTAACGATTAACGCTTTGCAATTGCCGCTATTTTTATATTGAGAAAGCTCTAAAATACACTCGATTGACTCATTCTTTGCGGATTCTATAAAAGTGCAGGTGTTTACAATTATTACATCTGCGTCCTCTTCGTTTTCAACTATCTCAAATCCGTGCTCTGACAAAATGCCGAGCATATGTTCGGCATCAACCAAATTTTTTGAACATCCCAAAGATGCCAAAGAAACTTTTTTTAACAATTTTCATCTTCCATTCTATTCTGTTTTAAAATTATACGCAAACAAACGGCAATATTTTGCCGTTAAAATTCGTCTTCAAAGTCAAAATCATAATTGTCAAGACAGCGGCGTATCTCAGAGAAAGAATAGCCCCTTCTCGCAAGTCTTGCCTTAAGCTTTTCAAGCTCTCGCCGAGAGGTTATGCCCTCGTATAATCTGCGGCTTTCAACATACTCGCACAGCGCTGAGTACGTATCGGCATCTTCTGCATTGTCGCACGCTTTGTCGATTATGCTCTTTGCTACGCCCTTTCGCATAAGCTCTTGCCTTATGCGATAAAGCCCTTTGCCGCCGAGCTTAACCGATTCTTCAATATACGCTTCGGCATAGGCTTTATCGTCAAGCGCCCCGGCTGCCGCAAACTCGCACACGACGCGCTCGGCGGTGTCGCGGTCAATCTTCTTTTTTATAAGACGGTCTTCTATTTCGCGGCAGGGATACATTTTGTAGCCTATAAGATTCGCCGCGATGCGTTTTGCTTTGTCGTATAAATATGTATTGTTTTCTTCTTCACACATATCGGTATCCTGCATTATTTCTTGGATTTAGGCGGTTTTGCAACCGGAGTGATAGGCGTAGGCTCTATCTCCGCGCTTGAGCGTATGGGCGGAAGCCCTGCCGCCTCGCGGATTTTTGCGTCAATTTCTTCACGCATTTCGGGATTATCCTCAAGAACCTTCTTTGCGCTTTCTCTGCCCTGACCAAGGCGCGTTCCGTTATATGAATACCACGAACCGCTTTTTTCGATTATGTCAAAGTCAACCCCGACATCGACAAGATTGCCGACAACCGAGATTCCCTTGCCGTACATAATATCAAACTCTGCCTCTTTAAAAGGAGGAGCAACTTTGTTTTTAACAACCTTTACTTTTGTTCTGTTACCGGCAAGGCCGTCGTCGCCTTTAATTGTCTCCGCACGGCGAACCTCAAGACGAACAGATGAATAAAACTTAAGAGCACGTCCGCCGGGTGTGGTCTCGGGGTTTCCGTAGGATATGCCTACCTTTTCGCGAAGCTGGTTAATAAATATCGCAATTGTATTTGAGCGGTTGATAACGCTTGCCAGCTTTCTGAGAGCCTGAGACATAAGTCTTGCCTGAAGACCGACGTGCGCATCACCCATAAGACCTTCTATTTCCTGCTTGGGAACAAGAGCCGCAACAGAGTCGATAACAACTACGTCAAGAGCTCCGCTTCGGATAAGCTGCTCTGTTATTTCAAGAGCCTGCTCGCCCGTGTCGGGCTGAGATACGATAAGGTCGTCTATATTTACGCCAAGGTTTTCGGCGTATATGGGGTCAAGCGCGTGCTCGGCATCAATAAATGCCGCTTCGCCGCCAAGCTTTTGAGCCTCTGCAACAATGTGTAAGGCAACGGTAGTTTTACCCGAGGATTCGGGGCCGTATATTTCTATGATTCTTCCGCGCGGAACGCCGCCGATACCTAAAGCGATATCAAGGGCAAGTGCTCCGGTCGGAACGGCGTCTATCTGAGTATCCGCTTTCTCGCCGAGGCGCATAACAGAGCCCTTTCCGAACTGTTTTTCTATCTGACCGAAAACGTTGTCAAGCGCCTTCTTCTTTTCTTCATTCATTGTGTTTCCACAGCCTTTCCACCCATTTTGTTATAAATTCACATTGCCTTATCCGATGGGCATGACAAGGCTTGATGATAAAATACATTTTTACATCTATATTATAAATTACGCAGATTGCGCTGTCAAGAATAAATTTATTTTTTATCGTTATTAATCAAAATCCGCCTTACTGCGTCAAGCGCGTAAAGACTTGTGCGTTCGCGGACGTTTTGTCGGCTTCCGCTTAGAATAAGCTTTTTGCTCTCCCATACCGAGTCGGTGCAGATGCCTATATATACAAGCCCGACGGGCTTGTCGGGCGTTCCGCCGCCGGGGCCCGCTATTCCCGTTACGGATATTGCAATATCCGCGCCCGATACATTCTTTGCCCCGCGGCACATTTCAAGAGCCGTCTGCGGAGATACCGCGCCGTATTCGTCAAGCGTCCTTCGGCTTACACCGAGAATTTTTTCTTTTTGCCCGTTTGAATATGTTACATAGCTGCAGTTAAAGCATTCCGATGAACCGGGTACATCAGTAATTTTTTTCGCAAGCAGACCGCCTGTACAGCTTTCGGCAAACGTGATGGTCTTTTTATGCTTGCAAAGAAGCGAGACAACTGTTTTCTGAAGCGATGCGTCCTCACCCTCGGCGTAAATATAGTCGCCCAAAAGCCCATACAGCTTGTCAAGGGTTGGTTTAAGCAAGGCTTCGGCATCGCGCGGGTTCTTTGCTTTAGCCGTCACGCGGAACTCTGTTTCGCCCGTTTTGGCATACGGTGCAATGGTCGGATTTGTCTGATTGTCTATTAAGCTTTTGACCTTTTCCTCGGCAGCGGATTCACCGATGCCGAAGACGTGCAGAACCTTCGAGCGGATAACTCCGTCCGCGAACTTTTCAAGATACGGCCGTACCTCGTTTAAAAGCATAGGCTTCATCTCGGACGGAGGTCCCGGAAGCATAATAATCGTCGCTTTGTCGCTTTCGATTATCGCCCCCGGCGCGGTACCGAAGTCATTTTTTAAAACTATGCAGCCCTCCGGCATATCCGCCTGCTTTAAATTATTCTGCGGCATATATTTGCCCTGCTTTTCAAAATAATCAATTAATCTGCGCTTGCTCTCTTTATGAGTTACGCATTTAAGGCCGCAAAATTCGGCAATGGTCTCTTTGCTGAGGTCATCCTCGGTCGGGCCGAGACCGCCTGTGGTAATTATTCCGTCGGCGCGTTTGCAGGCGACTTCAAGAGCCTCTTTAAGCCTTTCGGGGTTATCGCCGACAACGGTTGTATAGTATACGTTCATACCAAGCTCGCTTAAAAGGCGGCTTATGTCTCTTGCGTTTGTGTTTACAATCTGACCGAGAAGAATTTCCGTGCCTATAGATATTATTTCAAAATTCAAGATGCTGCGCTTCCCTTCAACAGTTATTTTATAATGATAAGCTCACTTTCTTCGATAGCCTTGTCCATCATACCCTCGGGATCTGTCAAAAGCTTCTCTGCTTCTTCGATTTCGGAAACATTGGGCTTGGTTTTGGGGTGCTTTGGCACAAATATTGTACAGCAGTCCTCAAAGGGCAGAATTGATGTCTCATAGGTATCTATTTTCTTTGATATCGTTACTATTTCCTCTTTATCCATTCCTATGCACGGACGAAATACGGGCATATTTACAGCGTTATCGGTTACCACAAGACTTTCCATTGTCTGGCTGGCAACCTGACCGATGCTTTCGCCCGTTATAAGTGCGCTTGAATTGTTTTGAACCGATATTTTTTCGGCAATTCTCATCATAAGTCTGCGCATAATAATCGTTAAATAATTCTTGGGGCATTTTTCTATAATATCCAGCTGAATTTCGGTAAACGGTACAACGTGAAGTCTGATTTCGCCCGTGTATGCCGACATAAGCCTTGCGAGGTCTATGACCTTTTCCTTTGCTCTGTCCGAGGTGTAAGGGTGACTGTGGAAGTGAACGGCTTCAAGTCTGACGCCGCGCTTTGCAATCATCCAACCGGCAACGGGACTGTCTATTCCGCCGCTTAAAAGCAATGTGGCTCTGCCGGCAGTACCGATAGGCATTCCGCCTGCTCCGCTTACTTTATGGGTAAAGACATACGCCTCTTTTCTGATTTCAATCTGAACCAAAATGTCGGGGTTGTGAACATCAACGCTTAAGCCCTCGGTGTTTTTCAGGATAACTCCGCCCATATGACGGCAAATCTGCGGGGAGTTCATAGGGAACTGCTTGTCCTCACGTTTTGCTTCAACCTTAAAGGTTTTTCCTTTCAGCGGCATTTGAGAGAGACAGCTGAGAGTTGTTCTTTCTATACTTTCGATTGTTTTTTCACATTTTACGGCAGGGCATATGTTCACTATGCCGAAAACCTTGGAAAGCCGCTCTACGGCAAGCTCTGTATCGGCGCTGTCCTCAAGAGGTTCTACATAAATTGTGGACTGCGACTTTCTGACGGAAAACTTGCCGAGCGGCGCGAGAGCCTTTGCGACATTGCTTATCAGTTGTCTTTCAAACATAGGGCGGTTAAGACCCTTTAACGAAATTTCGCCGTATTTTAAAAGAATTATATCTGCTTTCATAGGTTTATCTCCTTGTAATTAATTCATATTCAGTTTTCTCAGTCTCGGCACAATTGCGCATACGGCTGAGATGGTTCGGTCTATTTCTTCTGCGGTGTTATGCTCTGACAAACTGAAGCGGATGCTTCCGTCAATCATTTTTCTGTCGAGACCGATAGAGGTTAAAACATAACTCGGTTCTTTTTTATGGCTTGAACAAGCCGACCCGCTTGAGACATATATGCCCTCGCTTTCAAGAGAGTGAAGAAGAACTTCAGAGCGTACTCCGCCGAATGAGATGTTAAGAATATGCGGAGCGCAGCATTCGGGGGTGTTCACGGCAATGTTGTCAAGCCGTGAGCAAATCCCATTTTCAAGCCGCTTGCGCAGATAAGCCATATTCCGGGTCGACTCGGGCAGTTTTTTACTGCAGCGCTGTGCGGCAAGCCCCAGTCCCGCAATGCCGGGTACGTTCTCTGTTCCCGGGCGTATGCCGCTTTGCTGTCCGCCGCCGAAGAGTATCGGGGAAAGCTTTGTTCCTTTGCGGATATAAAGAACGCCCGTGCCTTTTGGTCCGTGTATTTTATGACCGCTTATGCTTATCATATCCGCGCCGAGGCCTTTTGCGGTGCAGGGAACTTTGCAATAGCCCTGAACGGCGTCAACGTGCATATATGCATTGGGGCATTTTTCTTTCAGTATAGCTGACATTTTTGAGATTGGCTGAACCGTACCGATTTCGTTGTTTACAAGCATTGCCGTTACCAGTATTGTATCGGGGGTAAGCATTTCTTCAAATTCCGAGAGAATAACTCTGCCGTCGCTGTCTACAGGGATAAAATCAACGGTGTATCCCTCGTCCTCCAATGAATAGAGAGTATTAAGAGTTGCCGGATGTTCAATCGGAGTTGAAATGATATGCCTTCCTCTTGCGGCAGAGCATACGCCTTTTATCGCAAGGTTGTTTGATTCTGTTCCGCCCGATGTAAAAAAGATTTCATCAGTCCGCGCGCCCAGTGTTTCGGCTATTGCTGCCGTTGCCGCTTTGACCTCTTTCTCGGCGGCTATTCCGAGGCGGTGCAGCGAAGAAGGATTGCCGAAGGTGTTTCGCATCACATCGGCTACCTTTTCGCATACACATCGGTAGGGACGGGTCGTAGAGCTGTTGTCAAGGTATATTTCCATATATCATCAATTCCTTTCATATATCGGAAATTTGGAAAATTCAAATTCTGCACATAATTCACTAATTTATTATTTTAACATACTTAAGCTTCTTTTTCAACCGTTTAACAAGCTAAAAATAAATAAAATTTCTCTCATTGATATAATATGCAATATTTGTCCGAAAGTTAAAGAATCCAAAAAGCGGATTTTAATGCAAATGAGTGACTCAAAATCAAAACCCCCGCTTTTTTAAAGCAGGGGTTTTAAACTTTATGGCTTACAGTTTTTGCAGGGTGAATAGTTTTGGCTTATCGCCCCATCGCGCGAACTGAAGCTTACGCGGTTTTTGGCGCTTGGCAGAGTGCGGCAGCTTGAACGGTGAAATTTTTTAGTGTTTTTGTTACCTATGTAGCTTTGTGTGCCCGATGTGCCCGAGTATGAGCCGCCGCCGTAAGAGGCGGATGAAGCAGATTTTTGAGATTCAATCTGCTGAATTTTGGCTTTTGAGCCGTCAAGATAATCCAAAAGATACTGCTGCTGACCGGAGTTTAAGGCGCCCCAATTTGCGTCGGCGAACCATTGAAATTCATCCTTTGCCTCATAATACAATCCGTTTTCCGCATAACTTATTCCTTGTGCCATACCTTTGTCGAAGTCAGCTGTAGACATTGCGTTTGCGGAAAAATACGCAAAAACGCATATCAATAACAGCAGCGCACCAAATAAACTCTTCCTTTTCATTGGTGTTCCTCCTTTAAAATGGTTTTTGTTTTATTATATCACAATTAACTAATTTTGTCAAATATAAGTAAAAATGAAAAATTATATATAATATGTAAATTAAAAACATAAGCAAATTACGTATTAAAAAGCGGTCATACTTGAAATTTTTGAATATTTGTGTATAATTATAGTATAACTTAATTGAATTTAAAAAGCGACAGCGCTTTTATACTTTATATATGAAGAAAGGCAGTTTGCATTATGGAGCATAAATCTCTTAAAACTCTTGAATTTGATAAGATACTTGAAAAGCTTGCCGAGCTTGCCAAAAACGATGCGGCAAAAACCATTGCGCTTGGACTTGAGCCGACAAATAATATACGTGCGGTTGAACAGACCCTTGACGAGACGGACGCGGCGGTTCAGCTGCTTCTTCAGAGTGTCGTAGGCCTCTGTGTAAGAGGTGTCCTCCTCGCCGGAGGAGATGAGGGAGGCTACCCGGCGTTCCAGGCCGGCGTCCTGACTGATGGCAAGGCCGCTTTGCCGGATAAAGGCGCTGCGCTCAAAAACCTCC
>USLC01000006.1 GCA_900555375.1 uncultured Eubacteriales bacterium | reverse complement strand
CCGTTAAAATTGCCGCCGCTTTTTTTGCTGTATTATTCATTTGTTATTCCCCCTTGTTCCTAATCTTTTATATTCATCAGAGAAAAATTTTTCCGATAATGCTCTGTCTTTTTTTAGTTGATTTGCCAGCTCGTCAAGACTTTTAAACTTCTTGATTCTTCTGATAAATCCGCAAAATTCTATACAAATTTTTTTGTCGTAAAGCTCACCTAAATTCGCACAGATATGCGTTTCTATCAATCTTTCGCTTTCCGATACGGTCGGCTTTCCCCCCACATTTGTAATCGCGGGATAAACCGCCGAATCTATATGCGCGGCTGTTATATACACTCCGTCTCCCGGCACGGCACAATCCTGCGGAAAGACAATATTTGCGGTAGGAAACCCAAGCCTGTCGCTTCCTATGTGGCTCCCTTTTACGATATTTCCTTCAACCGAAAAGTACCTTCCCATAAGTTCCGCCGCCGCATCAACCCTGCCGTCGGCTATAAGCTCTCTTATTCTCGTGCTTGAAATAATTCCGATATTATCCGAAACGCCGTCCGCAACAAAAACCTCTGCTCCGAACTCTCTGCACCTTTCGCAAAGATATTCCGCGTTGCCCAAAGCCATTTTGCCGAAACGGTAATTAAATCCCACCGCAACAAATTTGGCATTAAACGCTTCTTTTATATATTTATCTATAAAATCATCGCGGGACATATTCATTATGCCCTTGTCAAACCTCTGAACAACCGCAATATCTGCCCCCGCATTTTCAAGAATCTCAAGCCGTCTTGAAACCGTGTTGACAGACTTTACGCATTTTCCGCTTACTATCTCGTCGGGTTCGTTTTCAAACATATAGACAAGCGACTTCAGTCCGTTTCTTTTTGCATACTCAATCGCCTTGCCTATAATTATCATATGTCCGCGGTGTAGCGCGTCAAATCTGCCGAGAGCCGCCGCCGTTCCGCTAAACCTCGGCATTTGGTCGCCCGACTTAATACGATATATCTGCATAAATGTATTTCCTTCTTCTCAATTAATCTGATAAAATGTCTTAAGCATCTTAAGCCGCCCCTCTTCTGCCTCGGATATTGTAAGAAATCTGCCGTCCTCGTCATAGACACGATAGGTTTCTCCGTCCGTTGTTCCCTGTGCGGAAATTTTAACTCCGTTGCACATCAGTCTTGCCCTTCTGCTTGAAAGTATAAGCCGCGGCAGCTCCTCAAACACTTTGTCTATCGGCACAAGAAAGCTCATATCCCCCGCAGCCGCCATTTGCTCTACCTCGCTCAGCGTATAAGAATCTTTTATGTCAAATCTGCCCGAGCGCGTTCTCACAAGCCCCGACATATGCGCAAAACAGCCGAGGCTTCTGCCGATATCATCGCAAAGCGTTCTTATATATGTTCCCTTAGAGCAGTCAACCTTCATCGAAAACTTTTTATTTGCGATATCCGTTTCAAGTATCTCTATACTGTCGATTTTTACCGTCCTGGGTTTGCGCTCGACCTCAATTCCCTCACGCGCAAGCTCGTAAAGACGCTTGCCGTCAACCTTTATTGCGGAAAACATCGGCGGTATCTGAACAACATCGCCGATAAATCCCAACACCGCATCGAGGATATCTTCTTCTGTAACATTTACATTGGCGGTCTCGGTAACCTCTCCCGATGCATCAAGCGTTGTTGTTGCACTTCCCAACGTCACCTCTGCTATATATTGCTTATCCTGTGCGGTAAGCATATCCGCCGTCTTTGTCGCGCGTCCTATGCACATCGGCAAAACTCCGCTCGCATCGGGGTCGAGGGTCCCCGTATGTCCTATTTTTTTAATTCCCAAAATTCTTCTCAGCCGTCCGACAACATCGTGGGACGTTATTCCAAGCGGCTTATTTATGTTAATTATTCCGTTCATATACACTCCAACTGCTCTGAAATCTTTGAGATAAGCTTATCTATATTGTCGTTAAAATTAACTCTGTCAAGCGAAAATCCCGCCGCTCTGACGTGACCGCCGCCGCCAAATCCGAGAGCAATCTCAGCCACATCAACCTTTCCCGATGACCTTAGGCTTACCTTATACTCGTTTTCACCGCGGCGTCTTATATACACGCTTGCTTCAACGCCGTAAACGCTTCCCGGCAGAGATACAACCGCATTTGCGTCTGCCTCTTCTATTCCGCAGCGCTTAAAATCCTCGCTGTCAAGATACAGATACGCTATCCTGCCCGACTGAAAGAATTTAAGCCTTGAAATGGCAAGCTGCAATATATCAAGATATTCTCTTGTGTGCGTGTCAAATATTCTCTTGCTGACATAATCAAACTCGGCGCCCTTTTCAATAAGCTCTGCAGCAGTGCGGTGCGTATCGGCCGTTACCGACGAATATTTAAAGCTTCCCGTGTCGGTTGCTATACCTATATACAAATCCGTTGCTACCTTTTCGGATATTTCAGCCCCCATCTGCTTATACATTTTATAAAGCAATTCACAGTTTGAAGAAATATCCTCTACAGCCTCTTCTTTTGCATATTTTATATGCGTTATATGATGGTCTATCGCCGCGGTATTGGGATGCGCGGCAAACGCATCCTTCCAAATACCCAAACGGTCGATGTCAGAGCTGTCAAGCGCAATCAGCATATCACAGTCTTCGGGGGCGCACTTTGCAGCGTCACCGTCGCAAATTAATTCCGAAATACTTGTCTCCGCATTTCCGCACATAAAGACCTCGCCGCGCTTGCCCATAGAGTGCAGTACATTTTTAAGCGAATACATACTTCCAAGCGCGTCTCCGTCGGGATTTATGTGAGCAAAAAGCCCTATTCTGCCGGCTGAATTTATCATTTCAATTATTTTTTCAAACATAAATTTACCTCATTTGCATTTGTATATTTTATATACAAGAAGTCTTACAGCTCTTTGAGTATTTCGTTTATATGAGCGCCGTATTCTATAGAATCATCGGCAACAAAAGTAAATTCCGGCGTGTTCCTCAGGTTAAGCCTGTGTCCCACCTCGCGGCGGATAAATCCGCTTGCCCCTTTCAGCGCGGCAAGCGCATCATCCTTTACCTTATCGTCACCCATCACACTTATATAAGCTTTTGCAAATTTCAAATCCTTTGTAACCCTCACTCCGATAACAGAGGTCATAACGGGAAGTCTGGGATCTTTCAGCTCGCGGATTATCGCACTCAGTTCTCTTTTAACCTCTTCGGATATTCTGTCTGCCCTGCTGTAATTTGCCATTTAATCTCACTCTCCTACGCTTACTATATCTCAACCTGCTCCATCACATATGCTTCAACAACGTCGCCGTCCTTGATATCATTAAATTTGTCAATACTGAGGCCGCATTCATAACCCGTAGCAACCTCTTTAACATCATCCTTAAAGCGCTTAAGCGAACCCAGCTCGCCCTCGTGGATGACTATGCCATCGCGAACAACGCGAACCTTGCTGCTGCGCAGAATTTTGCCGTCGGTAACATATGCGCCACCGATTGTTCCCACTCCCGAAACACGGAAGGTAGTTCTGATTTCAGCGTGGCCCGTAACCGCCTCGCGGAATGTCGGTTCAAGCATACCCTTAAGAGCTTTTTCTATATCCTCTATTGCATCATAGATAACTCTGTAAAGTCTTATATCAACTTCGTCATTTTCAGCGATAGCCGCCGCTCCCGGAGTTGGGCGGACATTAAAGCCGACTATAATCGCACCTGAAGCGGACGCAAGCATAACATCCGACTCAGTAACCGCTCCGACCGCTCCGTGAATCACATTAACGCGAACCTCTTCGTTTGAAATACGTGTAAGCGACTGAGTAACCGCTTCTACGCTTCCCTGAACGTCAGCCTTTACGATTATGTTAAGGTCTTTAATCTTACCCGATTCTATATGCTCAAACAGATTGTCAAGCGATATAGCAGACGCCTTCTGCTGCCTGCTCTGCTTTTCTTTAAACTTTCTGTTTTCAACAACTTCGCGCGCTTTGCGCTCGTCATCTACGGCATAGAATATATCTCCGCCCTCGGGCACTTCCGAAAGTCCGAGTATCTCTACAGGTATAGAAGGTCCCGCCTTTTTAACGGCGCGGCCTTTATCGTCGTTCATCGCACGTACGTGACCTACCGCCGTTCCGGCAACAACAATATCGCCGACCCTTAAAGTACCGTTTTGAACAAGCACGGTAGCGACAGGACCTCTGCCCTTGTCAAGCTTTGATTCGATAACGGTTCCCTTTGCCGCACGGTCGGGGTTAGCCTTAAGCTCACGCATTTCGGCAACAAGAAGAACCATCTCAAGCAGCTTATCTATATTTTGACCTTTCTTTGCCGAGACCTCAACACAGATTGTGTCTCCGCCCCATTCCTCGGGGACAAGACCCTGCTCTGTAAGCTCTTGCTTAACTCTGTCGGGGTTTGCGCCCTCTTTATCGATTTTGTTTATCGCAACGATAATGGATACCTCTGCGGCACGTGCGTGATTTATCGCTTCGATTGTCTGCGGCATAATGCCGTCATCCGCCGCAACAACAAGTATTGCGATATCGGTAACCATAGCTCCTCTTGCACGCATAGCCGTAAATGCCTCGTGTCCGGGGGTATCAAGGAAGGTAATCTTTTTATCGCCCACTCTTACACGGTGCGCACCTATATGCTGGGTGATACCGCCAAACTCTCCATCGGTTACATTTGTGTTTCTGATAGAGTCAAGAAGAGACGTCTTACCGTGGTCAACGTGACCCATTACAACAACAACGGGCGAACGCGGTTTAAGCTGATCGGGTGTATCGGGAACGTCTTTAAACAGTTTATCCTCTTCTGTCAGGATTATTTCCTTTTCAAATGTTCCGCCAAGCTCCTCAACTATAAGCGAAGCAGTATCAAAATCTATTGTTTCGTTAACCGATGCCATTATTCCCAGAAGCATAAGCTTTTTGATAATCTCTGTTGCCGGGCGCTTCATTCTCTCGGCAAGCTGACCCACCGTAATCTCGTCCGGAATAAGAACGTGAACCTTTTCTTCTTTCTTATCCTTTTTCTCTTTGCGCACCAGATTCTCCTCGGGCGAACGCTTCTGCTTTGTGCCGAGCTGCTTATTTTTCTTTTTCTGATTAATTTTTTGTTTTTTGCTTCCCTGCTTAACATTGTCGGGGATAAGCTCTTCTATCTTTTCGTCATCGATTCTGTCAAGGTCAACCGTATTTACACGCGTATCTACCATTCTGACCTTTCTGCCCACCTCTATAGCAGCCTCTTCCTCAGTCGGCTCTTCCTTAACCTCGGTTTCGGTCTGCTCTTCAGCCTCGGGCTCTTTCTTTGGCTTTTCTTTATTATACAGCGAAAAATCCTTAACTTGATTTTTCTGCGTATAATATTCAAATATTACATTCAGTTCATACTCGGTAAGGGCGCTCATATGATTCTTTCCCGATACCTCGTAATCGTGAAGAACCTTTACAATTTCCTTACTCGGAAATCCGAATGCCTTAGACAGTTCATACGCTCTGATTTAATCCATCCTTTCCTGCAAGCACAGTCCATCGCGGTCAGCCGTCAATCAGCTTTTTTATTCCGTCCGCGAATCCTTTATCCGTGACAGCCATTGTTACCGCAAAGTCACGTCCGATGACGCTTCCCAACTCACCGCGGTCCGATATAAACTCTATCGGAATTTTTCTGAAGGCAGCCATATCGCCGAACTTCTTCTTTGTATTTTCCGATGCGTCTCCGGACACAACAATAAGAAATGTTCCGCCGCGGTAAATCGCGTCCTTTGCTCTGCCCTCGCCGACTTCAAGCTTTCCCGCTTTCATCGCAAGGGACAATAACCCGCGAAGCTTTTGATTTAAACACATATGTTCTCTGCTCACTTTCATTCATCTTTATATAATGGGCAAATTATTTATCCCGTCATATATATCGCCCGGCGCGGTTTTAAAAGCTTTTTCAACCACACGCCGTTTTGCGGCTTTTCCACGGCAGTCTTTGTCTCTGCATATATACATTCCCCTGCCGTTGCGCTTGCCCTCTTCATCTATATATATTTTGCCGTCAGGGCTTTTAACTATTCTTAAAAGCTCACTTTTGGGGCGTTTTTCTCTGCAAACAGCGCACATTCTGAAAACAACAGCCATTAGTCATTCTCTCCGCTTTCCAGAGAATCGAGAACATTTCGAGGTATAATATCCTCCGAATCATCTTTCTTTTCGCTTGGCTTTGATGATATATCTATTTTCCAGCCCGTAAGTCTTGCCGCAAGACGAACGTTCTGCCCCTCTCTGCCTATCGCAAGCGACAGCTGGTCATCTGGTACAACCACGCTGCACATCTTTTTATCCTCATCAACGTCAATCGAGAGAACCTCTGCGGGGCTTAACGCGTTTGAAACATACTCTGCCGGATTATCGCTGTATTTGATAATGTCAATCTTTTCACCGCGAAGCTCATTTATAACCGCCTGAACTCTCATTCCCTTGGGACCTATGCAGGTTCCTACGGGGTCAACGTTTTCAAGAGCGGAATATACCGCGATTTTACTTCTTGAACCCGCCTCGCGCGAGAGAGCCTTAACCTCTATTATTCCCTGTCCGATTTCGGGAACCTCAAGTTCAAACAATCTGCGGACAAGCCCCGGATGCGACCTTGATACAACAAGATGTACGCCTTTAACCGATTCGGCAACCTCTACCACAAACACTTTATAACGCTCGCCCACTTTATAGTGGTCTGCGCGAACCTGCTCGTTCGGCATAAGAACAGACTCCGTATCTTCGATTTCAAGAAGAACGTTTCTCTTTTCAATCTTTCTTACAACTGCGGTTGCAATATCGTTTTCTCTGTCCGAATATTCGCTTACCATCTTTTCACGCTCTGCCTCGTGGATTCTCTGAAGGACTACCTGACGCGCCGTCTGCGCTGCGATTCTGCCGAACGATGCGGGTGTAACCTCTATCTCGACAGTATCGCCGATTTCATACTTGCTGTCGATACGCTTTGCCTCGTCAAGCAAAATTTCGGATTCTCTGTCCTCAACCTCGTCAACCACTTTTTTGCGCGCGATTATACGAATCGCTCCGGATTCTTCGTCAAATACGACTCCGATGTCGTGTACCGCCCCGAAGTGCTTCTTGTATGCCGAAATCAGCGCGCCCTCAAGTGCGTCAAGCACAACCTCGCGGCTTATTCCTTTCTCTTCTTCAATCAATGCCAGTGAATCAAATAATTCTGAACTCATTTTTTAAATCATCCTTTCCGTGCGGAATGTACCGCCGTTTTTCTTAAATTATAAATTCCTAAAACTCAAAGTGAAGCTTTACATAAGATGTTCCCTTTTGGGGAAGTACAAGTTCTTTGCCGCTTACCTCAACTTTTATATCGGTTCCGTCATATCCGAGCAGCGTTCCCGTAAGCTGCTTGCTTCCGTCTATCGCCTTGTAAAGCCCGATGTCGATTTTTTCACCCGTATATCTGTCAAAGTGTTCCTTTGTTTTCAGCTTTCGCTCAACCCCCGGCGAGGAAACCTCAAGATAATAATTCTGAGAAATCGGGTCTGCCTCATCAAGCCTGTCACTAAGCGCACGGCTTACCGCCTCGCACTTATCAAGATCTATTCCTCCGTCACAGTCAACATAAACGCGCAGAAAGTACATTCCGCCTTCTTTGACAAACTCTACATCATAGACGTAACAGTCTTTATCCTCGGCAATATCCTTTGCCAGTTCATAAACTGTACTCTCGGTTTTTGAAAAAGCCATATTTACCCTCCTTTACATAAGCTGTGCCGCAGCGCCGCTCGATTTAACACAGGTTAACCTGATAACCAACATTATACAAATCAAAAGAGTGAGGAAGTTCCTCACTCTCAGCCGTATCCTATTATGTTATGTTATCAGTATACCACTTACCGCCCGCTTTGTCAAGCTTTTTAAGGTAATTTCATATACAAAACGCGGCATTTAACCTTTATGAATTATCAACTATTCCCTTTCCGAGCTTTCCAACCGCCTTTTTTTCGATTCTTGAGACATAAGAGCGGGATATGTTGAGCTTTTTTGCCACCTCTTTTTGGGTATAGCATCTCTTTCCGTTAAGCCCGTATCTTAAAAGTATCACCTTTCGCTCCCTTTCATCAAGCTCGTTTTTTATATTTTTGTACAGCTGTCTGACCTGTATCCCCGAGTTAATCTCGTCAAATATATCGGCATTGTCGCATTTCATAACATCTATCAGCATTATCTGATTGCCCTCTTTATCCGTTCCTATCGTCTCATTTAAAGAAACGTCCCCTTGGGTCTTCTTCTGCGCTCTCATCAGCATAAGTATCTCATTGTCCACGCACCGCGCGGCATAAGTGGCAAGGCGCGTTCCTTTGGACGGGTCAAAGCTTGAAATTCCCTTTATCAGCCCTATTGTTCCTATCGATATTATATCCTCGCTGTCGCGCACGCTTCCCGTATACTTTTTTGCTATATGCGCAACAAGCCTCAGATTATGCTCGATAAGCACTTCCTTTGCGTGGCTGTCGCCTTTTCTGTAAAGCTCGATATACTTTTTCTCTTCTTCGGCGCTCAGCGGCTTCGGAAACGAGCTGTTTCCGGATATATACGAAAGCAGCAGCGTGACCGAGCTTATAACTGTTTGTAAAAATGAAAATATCATACAGTATAACACCTCCGTTACTAAAATACCGATGTTATATCTATATGATATTTTTTGTCAATTTATTTCATTCATTACCGCTCTTAAAAACTCGCCTATATTTTCCCTCACTATTAAATCCGCGCTGTTATCATACCCCGTTTCTGTTTTGTTTATTATAACAATATATTTGCCGCCGAAGTATCTGACAAACGACGCGGCGGGATAAACTGCAAGCGAAGTTCCGCCGACTATAAGCATATCCGCCCGAGACACAAAATTTACCGCGCTTTCGGCAACGCCGTCATACAAAGACTCGCCGTACAGAACAACCTTGGGCTTAACTCTCCCCGAACAATACTTGCATATGGGAACCCCGCCGTTCTTTATTACGCCGATAACATCTTCAGCCTCCGCCTCCCGTCCGCAGTCATAACAGCTGAAGCTTCCCGCCGTGCCGTGAAGCTCAATCACGTTTTTGCTTCCCGCCATTTGATGCAAGCCGTCAATATTCTGCGTAATAACCGCTTTAAGCTTTCCCATTCTTTCAAGCTCTGCCAATACCTTATGGGCATCGTTCGGCTTTGCATCAACTATAAAATACTTCCTGTAAAAATCATAAAACACCTCGGGTTTTTCAAAAAAGAAGCTGTGGCTAAGTATCTCCTCGGGCGAAACGCCGTATTCCTTTACGGTATTATAAAGTCCGTCCTTACTGCGATAATCTTTAACTCCGCTTTCGGTTGACACCCCCGCACCGCCAAAGAACACAATATTCCCGCACTCTTTAATCATTTCCGCAACCTTTTTTACACACATCCTTATCACCCCTATTATTAATAAGTTGTATAATTTAAGTATATTGTATCACAATCCGCACCGCAATACAACAAAAAGTTCACCCGAGTGTTAAACACGGGTGAACCTCAACGGTCACTTATTTAAAATGTATACGAATAGGGTTAAATATCCTGCAAATACCGTCCACAAAAAATACGGAATCTGAAGCACCGCCGCCGCTTTGTTTATACCCCAAAACCTGAAAATCATAACGCCAATCAGCACAAGCAAAAGTATCAGCCATATAAACGCAGACAAATATGCCTCAAATTTAAAAAAGATTATTGACCAAAAGAAGTTTACCGCAAGCTGAGCCGCATAGACAGCAAGCGCGTCAAAGCGCTTGTTTGAAGCCGACTTATACACCGCCGCCGCACCTATGCCCATAAGTATAAACAAAACCGTCCATATAATCGGGAAGGCCGCCGAAGGCGGTGCAAACGGCGGAAGCCTTAAAGTCTTGTATGTATCAAATCCTCCTCCGCTGATTGCCACCGAAGCCGCACCGACCACGAGCGCCGCAGCAACGGATATTACATAAGCCCCGAACTTTTTACGCATTATATTTCATACCCCTCATAACATATTTTCTTAAAATATATTATGCCAAAATATAATACTTTATTCGGATTGAACATTCTGTCTCAAATACAAATATTTTAACAAAATCGGGCTTAAAATCGACGATACGATTATAAGCAGAATGACCGCCGTAAAATACACCGGCGACAACATCCCGACAGCAAGCCCCTTTTGCGATACTATCAACGCAACCTCGCCGCGCGCCATCATTCCCACTCCGATCTTTGCCGAATCCAGCCACGAATTTCCGCAAAGCTTTGCCGCCAGTCCGCAGCCGATAATCTTTGTTATCATTCCCAAGATAACAAATGCAATCGAAAATACAAGTATCGACATATTAAAGCTTTCTATATTTGTTTTAAGTCCGATACTTGCAAAGAAAAGCGGCCCGAATATCATATACGAATTTATATCCATCTTCTCTGCAATATAATCGGAATCCCGAATGCTGCAAAGAATTATGCCCGCAACATACGCGCCTGTAATATCGGCTATTCCGAAAAACGTTTCCGCCGCATATGCCATAAACAAACACAATGCAAGACCTATAATCGGTATTCTTCTTGTGTGCGGATACTTTGCATCAAACAATTTAAACAATTTATATGCAATAACTCCGCCGATACCCGACACGGCAAAAAACATTACCGTGTTTATGACAACCTTGCCAACGCTTGAGTCTGGCGTTTTAAGCCCGATAACAAAAGTCAGAACTATTATTCCGATAACATCGTCTATTACCGCCGCGCTGACAATCGTTGTACCTATTTTGCCCTTAAGATGCCCCATCTCGCGCAGCGCCTGAACGGTTATGCTGACCGATGTCGCCGTAAGTATTGTGCCCGTAAACAGCGCCTTGTAAAACTCATCGCTGCCAATGGGTGAAAATCCGTAAAACACCATATATAAAAGCGTTCCGCCCACCAACGGCACAAGCACACCCATACACGCAATGGCAAACGCAACCGGCCCTGTCTTTAAAAGGTCTTTGATATCAGTCTCAAGTCCCGCCGAGAACATAAGAATGATTACCCCTATCTCTGCCATCTGCGAAATAAAGTCGCTTTGCGCAACCCAGCCGAGCAGGCACGGCCCTATCAAAAGCCCGGCAACGATTTCGCCCACAACCTGCGGGGCTTTCACCTTCCGCGCAAGTATTCCGCAAAACTTTGCCGCCATCAGAATTATCGCTATATCCTTAAAAATTGTATAGCTATCCATTTTTACCACTCCCGTAATTATTTGCTTTCCAACTTTATATTGTATCACTTTTTGATGAAAAAGCAATAGATTTTTTAACTTTATTTCAAACTTTTTCGATATTATTCTTCAAACAAATTTGTTTTCCTTAAATCTTATGCATCAAAAGCGGTACATCTGCCGCCGCGTGCATTCCTCTGTTATTTAATTTTAAATAATTATTTATCCGTATAACCTTGCTTAGTTGTTGATTTTGATTGTTGACCCCACCTATCTTTTATGATATATTAAAGAAAATGTTGTAAAAAGGAGTTTTTTTGATGCGCTGTAAAAATTGCGGAAAAGAAAATGAAGATATAGCAAAGTTTTGTGTGTCCTGCGGCAGCAACCTTGGCTGCTGTTCCGAGACATTTGCCGATGATAGCGGCGAGGCTTCGGGCAGCAGCTGCGGCTCTGCCGAAAGCGATGAATATTCAGAATACACTCTCTCAAAGCCTTACGATATTATGTATCAAGAGTATCAAGAGGTCAACGGCAGTTTTGATATCCCTCGAGGGAAAAGGCGCCGCGGATTTAAAACGGCTGTTATCGCGGCAAGCGTTATCATTGCATTATCCGCACTGTTTTGCATATATAAAGCCGTTGATTATCACAGCAGCCCGACAAGGGTCGTATATAAATACATTGATTTAGCCGAAAACAAAGACACAATGGGTATGCTTAAAACTATGCCCGTGCAGTATCAAAAGCTGATAAAAGATAACTTTTCTTATTTTGATTCGATGAGCAGCCGCTATCTGTCCGACAGCAATGACGATATCGATGTTGAATGCAGAATAATAAGCAAAACAAAAATCGAAGGCGAAGAGCTTAAGGCGCGGATTGATAATATAAACAATTTTTTATCCGAAAACAGCAAGGATAACAAATCCTACGGAAAAATCCGCTGCCGCAAGGCATACAAAATAAAGGTCAGTGTCGCTCAAAAAGGCGATATCGTTTCTGCTCCGTCAACCCGAAACGTGATAGTGTACAGAATCAACGGACGCTGGTTCATCGACCCGTCATCTATATAATATCAAATTTATCAAATTTATCAATTATCGTTTGTTATAACTTAAAACTATAGCAAACGATAATTATTGTGTATTGGACAGAATCGGAAAAGTGTGGTATGATAGACTCACGTTAAAGAAATAATGAATATTGAAAACGGAGGAATTAAGTTATGAAAAAATTTACTAAAGCATTATCAATCATTGCAGCGGCAGTTACCGCTTCGGCATTGCTTGCCGCGTGCGGCGGCGGAAAGACGGAAAGCAGCGTAACAATCGCTGTTCCCAATGACACAACGAACGAGGCGCGTGCACTTCTTCTGCTTCAGGACAACGGCTATATCAAGCTTAAAGACGGCGCCGGAATAACCGCAACGGTCAGCGACATCGCGGAAAACCCGCACAACATAAAATTCAAAGAGGTTGAGGCGGCACAGATACCGAATGTATTAAAAGATGTTGATTACGCTGTTATAAATTCAAACTATGCCATTCAGGCAAGTCTCAACCCTGTTTCGGACTCGCTTGTAACAGAAGGTTCTTCTTCGGAATACGGTAATATTTTAGCTGTAAAAGAAGGAAACGAGAACAGCGACAAGGTAAAAGCTCTTAAGGCTGCCCTTGAAAGCACAAAGGTTGCCGAATTTATCAAGACAAAGTACGACGGCTCGGTTGTAAGCGTTGTAGACAATCCCGGAAGCGGCTATGACGACTCTGTAAACTATGACGCGCTGTCGGGAAGCACAATTTCAGTTGCGGCTTCGCCCACTCCTCACGCTGAGATTCTTGCTGTCGCAAAAGAAATTCTTGCAGACAAGAATATCAAGCTTGATATAAAAGAATTTACGGATTACATTCAGCCGAACAACGTTGTTGACAGCGGAGAGGTTGACGCAAACTACTTCCAGCACCTGCCCTATCTTGAAGACTTTGATAAGCAGAACGGAACTCACGTTGTATCTGTGGGCGCAATCCACGTTGAGCCGATGGGTCTGTACGGCGGAAAGCAAAAAAATCTTGACCCGATAAAATAACATAAAACAAAAAACGAATGGGGCGATGCTTTTCATCGCCCCTATAATTCGTATAAGAGATTTTAATATGCCGATACGCTTCGGCAATCAAGGAGAACAACCTGTATGATAGAAATTAAAAATCTTTCCAAAACATTTAAAACCGCCGACGGAACGGTTGATGCGCTTAAAGATATTTCGCTGACTGTAAATGACGGCGATATTTACGGCATAATCGGTATGAGCGGCGCGGGCAAAAGTACACTTGTCCGCTGTATAAATATGCTTGAACGCCCGACCGACGGCAACGTAATAATCGACGGAGTTGACATAGGTTCGCTTTCTGCGGCAAAGCTTCGCGAGGTTCGAAGGAACGTGACAATGATATTTCAAAGCTTTAATCTGCTGATGCAGCGCACCTGTCTTGACAATGTGTGCTTTCCGCTTGAACTTGCCGGGGTAAACAAAGTAAAGGCAAAGCAAAGGGCGCTTGAACTGCTTGAAACCGTAGGGCTTCCC
This sequence comes from uncultured Eubacteriales bacterium, assembly GCA_900555375.1. Lineage (GTDB taxonomy): Bacteria > Bacillota > Clostridia > Monoglobales > Monoglobaceae > UMGS1820. The sequence goes on along the minus strand of USLC01000006.1, from coordinate 1,907 downwards.
GATAAGGCAAAGGCTTACCCGTCACGGCTCTCGGGCGGGCAGCAGCAAAGAGTTGCCATAGCGCGCGCACTTGCGACAGACCCGAAAATACTTCTTTGCGATGAGGCAACAAGTGCTCTTGACCCCAAAACCACCGAATCTATCCTTGATTTAATCAAGGAGATAAATCAAAAGCTTGGCATAACCGTTATCATTATCACTCATCAAATGAGTGTGGTTGAAAAGGTGTGCAACAAGGTTGCCATTCTCGATAACGGAAGCATCGCAGAAGAGGGCAGCGTAAACGATGTGTTTACTATGCCGAAGTCAGCTGCGGCAAAGAGACTTGTCTTCAGCTCAAACCCCGATGACAATGTGCCGAGCCACCTTTCGCAAAACTCCGTTCGTGTTATATACAACGGTGCGGCGGTTGCGGGAACGCCGATAATTGCCAGAATGGCAATGGACAAAAAGCTGGAGGCAAATATCCTTTACGCCCAGACAAAGTGCATAGGCGACAAGGTCTTCGGCAATATGATACTTGGCATTAACGGCGGCGGCGAACAGCTTGAAGCCGCGGTTGAGTATCTTGAAAATATACCCGATATTATTGTAAGGAGGGAAATCTGATGCTTGGTCAGTTTTTATCGGGCGAAGCCGTAAATGAGGCTTTGCAGATTATTCAAAACGAATTTTTGCTGGCAATATGGGAAACGGTTTACGTCACTCTTTTGTCAACCTTATTTTCTGTGATAATAGGTCTTCCTCTCGGCGTTTTACTCGTCGTTGGTTCAAAGGACGGGGTTCTTCCTCTGCCGAGGCCTGTACTTTCCGCGCTTGACATTATAATAAACCTGCTTCGCTCTATACCCTTTCTTATACTTATGATTTTGGTTATTCCTCTTACGCGGCTGATTGTCGGAACATCGGTCGGAACAACGGCATCGATAGTTCCTCTTGTAATCGCCGCCGCTCCGTTTGTGGCAAGGCTTGCGGAAAGCAGTTTAAGAGAGCTTAACCCCAATATCATAGAGGCGGCGCAAAGTATGGGCGCAACCCCGATGCAGATAATATTAAAGGTTATGATACCCGAAAGCGTTCCGTCGCTTATGTCCAATCTGACAATTGCGATAACAACTATCCTCGGCTATTCCGCTATGAGCGGAATAATCGGCGGCGGCGGACTCGGTAAAATCGCCATAAACTACGGATACTACAGATATAAATATCTTGTTATGCTTGTAGCGGTCTTCTTCCTCATTGTTCTGGTTCAAATCTTTCAGTCAATCGGAACACGGATTTCCGTAAAATCGGATAAACGTCTGCGCAGTTAAATTCATTGCGGCAAAACAACAGCCCGACGGTTTTTTAGCCGTCGGGCTGTTGTTTTTATTTTAATGTCGCAACATATTTTTTTATCATAAATGCGGGGTGATACGACTCCTTCGCTTTTCTCATTCCGGGGATTCCCATATCCTCTTCCCGATTCACATAGGTATAACCACTTAGGCACTGCTGCGTGAATACCTGATTGATGATGGGGAACGCCCCGCGCATATCTGCCGGTGCCTTTTCAAAATGGGTCACAAAGCAGTCCTTACTGTGAGGCTCACCCATGGTGTAGGCGATCACCTTGCCGCCCACCCGGATCAGTCCGCCTACAAAGCCCAGCGCCTTGTAATTGTCAAAGGCGGAGAGCACCGCTTCAAACTCCAGGGAAAACTTCTTTTTGTTCCGTTTGGTCTTTCTCGTCAATCCAGCTGGTATGCAGGGCAATGCACTCCCCCACATTCTCCGGGGTGAGCACTTCAAACTGCCAGTCCGGGTGCGCCTTCATAAAGTAGGTAATGTGCCCCCGCTTGCCGTGATACTTCTTGCCGGACAAATTGGCCATTTTCTCTACACTGTAAATATAATCGTTATAATCG
>USLC01000005.1 GCA_900555375.1 uncultured Eubacteriales bacterium | reverse complement strand
CGAAAAAGGCAGCTATCTTTTGGAGAAATTATTAACGGGAGAAAATATCGCCGTCATTACCGATGCCGGAATGCCCGGCATTTCCGACCCCGGCGAGGATCTTGTCAGACTTTGTATCGAAAACGAAATTGAAGTCGAAGCCCTGCCCGGCCCCTGTGCATTTGCAACCGCTTTGGTTGCGTCGGGCATGCCTACGGGCAGGTTTGCGTTTGAAGGATTCTTAACCGTGAACCGCAAAAACCGTCTCTCTCATCTTGAGTCGGTAAAAAACGATATCCGTACATTAATATTTTACGAAGCGCCGCACAAGCTTTTAACAACCCTTAAAGATATGCTTAATATCTTTGGGGACAGAGAAATAACTCTTGCTCGCGAGCTTACAAAGCATTATGAGGAATACAGGCGCACCACCCTTAAAGAGGCAATAAATTATTATGAAGAAATCCATCCTAAAGGAGAGTTTGTTCTTATAATAAAAGGAGCTGATGAAAAAAAGCTTATCGAAGAGTATCGGGAATCACTTCCGCCGGCAGAAGATTTGCTGCGCAGATACGCCGCCGAAAACCTTCGCGCAAAGGAACTGACACGGCGTGTTGCCGACGAATTGAAATTACCGCGCCGTGAAATATATGAGCTTTATCTGAAAATAAAAGATACACTGTAATCCGATATCGGGTTCGGACAGCTAACATCAGATTAAACTTGTCATATTCTCCGCCCGCCCGGCATACACTTTAACAAAGCATTAATGATAGTAAAAGCGAGGTAAGTGTAATGTCAGTCATATTAAAAAAAGAGGATATTCAGACAAACGATGTTATATGTCAGAAGTATAACCGAACAACGGTAGAGTCCGACGTAATCGTACCCGATGTAAATCCTGATATTCTTAAAGTTCTTGATGTCAGCGGCTATATCACCGTAACGGAAAAAAGCATTCGCTCGGGCAAAATATACATTCGCGGAACAGTCAATATGACCGTTCTTTATGCGCCTGACGGAGAGGGCTTCAGCAAGGTTAAAGGGCTTTCGTCTTCTCAGGAATTTAATCACACTATTGATGCGGCGGACTCGGACGGGACCGAAGTCTTAGGCGTAGAAATTGAGCCGGAAAGCTTTAATTATACCCTTATAAACAGCCGCAAAATCAGTCTGCGCTGCAGCGTCGGCATAAATGCCAAGCTTACCCGCTGCAGTCAGAAAGAGCTTGCGTCCGGGGTTGAATCCGATGAAAACATATGTATCGATACAAAGAAAATCCGCGTATGCAATACAAGCGTAAACGCCGAAAACAGAATCGTACTCTGCGAACAAATCGAGCTCTCGTCCGACAAGCCGTCTATAAGCGAAATTTTAAAAACCTCGGTTTTTCCCGAGTCAACCGAGTTTACTCTTATGGAGAACAAGGCCGTTGCCAAGGGTCAGGTCAGACTGTGCGTGCTTTATATATCTGCCGACGACGGTTCGGTGCAAAGCTTTGAGCACACGCTGCCCTTCAGCGAGGTTCTTGATGTTGACGGAGCGGAGGAGGATATGGAGGGCGAAATAGACCTTAGTTTATCGGACATTTACTGCGAAATCCGCGACGATTCCGACGGAGAACCGCGAATAATAGGCGTTGATTTGGGCTTATGCACGCTTATCCGCGGAATGAAGATCCGCGAGTTTGATATAATTTGCGACGCGTATTCGCTCAGCGGAGCAGCTGCGCTGACCTCGCAGCCGATAAAAATTGAAGAGCTGCTTGACAATATCACCGCTCAGGTGACCCACAAATCGACAATAACGCTGCCCGAGGCACTGCCCGAAATAGCGCAGATATGCGATTTGACCTCTTCTGCCTCGGTAGAACAAATAAATGTTTCAAACGGTGAGATAACCGTAATCGGGAACATAAAAACAACCATTCTTTATATGACGCGCGATGACTCGATGCCGTTATGCTCGTTTACGGATACTTCCGAATTTTCGCATACTCTGCCCGCACCCGGAACTGCGGAAAATCAGGTTTGCGACGCAAAAGTTTATATCGAACACACAAGTTACACAATGAACGGTCCAAACAGCGTGGACCTGCGAACCGTGCTTGGGATATGCGTTCGCTCGTTTGCCTCCGAGGAAATTTCATCAATCTCGGAAATTGAAATAACCGATGATGCCTCGGAGCCCAAGAGAGCCTGCATTACAATATACTTTGTCAGAAGCGGCGACACACTCTGGAACATTGCAAAACGCTATCGCACAACGGTTGAAGCATTAAAGGAATGCAATAATCTAAACAGCGACCGGTTAAGTATCGGTCAGCAAATACGAATCTGCCGATAAAAAAGGCTTGCCCGGCTGTAATATCTCTGCCCGGGCAAGCCCTTTTCTATTCCTCTTCATATTCTTCGCTGTCAGGTTCAATCCACTCTGTAACCTTTTCCGTAAACATATGTCCGTCAAGGTGATCAATCTCGTGGCAGAACGCTCTTGCGAGCAACCCCTCGCCGGTAATCTCTCTCACTTTTCCCTCGCCGTCCATCGCACGGACGGTTACCTTATTCGGGCGGGTAACTATTCCCCAATGGTCGGGATAGCTCAAGCACCCCTCCGAGCCCGTCTGCTCTCCTTCTGTGGCTATAATTTCGGGGTCAATCAGCTCTATCAGCCCATCTCCTATATCTATAACCGCCATACGTCTGAGAACTCCGACCTGCGGCGCCGCAAGTCCGACCCCTCCCGATTCATAAAGTGTATCTGCCAAATCCTCTAAAAGAATTTCCATTCTCTCTGTCATATTCCCCACGGGTCTGCACTTCTTTGAAAGCACATCCGCTCCGTCCAGTCCGAGTTTAACTATATTTCTTACTGCCATATACGCTCTTCCTTTCTGTATCTTTATTCTGTCTGTTTTTTTGTTCTTTACATACTATATCATATTTGTCGGGTTAATGTCAATCGAAAGCATATTTTCTGTCCCCGCCGTTTCGTGACCTTTATATATCTTTCTAAGCACAGGCAAAATCAGCTCGCTCTGCTTAACCTTCATTATAATTCTGTACCGATATCTGTTTTTTATCTTTTTAATCGCCGCGGGCGCAGGGCCCATCATCTTTATAACATTTGTTGTTTCGTTCTCTTTTAAAATCTCACCTATATTAATAATCTCGGTCTCTGCCTCTGTATCACTCTCGCCCGAGACAAGAATATATACAAAATCACAAAACGGAGGGTACTGCATTCTTTGTCTGTAGACTATCTCGTTTTCATAAAATCCCGTATAGTCCTGTTCTTTTGCAAGGTTAATGGTACGATTTTGGGGCTGATAGGTCTGAATAATCGCCCTGCCCTCAACATCTCCTCTGCCCGCCCTGCCGCATACTTGGGTAATAAGCGAAAAACACTTTTCGCTTGCGCGGTAATCATCTACGTTAAGGGCGGTATCGGCGGCAAGCACTCCGACCAGCGTTACATCGGGAAAGTCAAGGCCTTTTGTCACCATTTGGGTACCCAGAAGTATGTCAGCCTCTCCGTTTCTGAAGCGTTTAAGAATCATCTCGTGTCCGCCCTTGCCCGAGGTAGTGTCATAGTCCATTCGCAGAACTCTTGCCTCCGGGAAAAGCTTGTTCAGTTCATCCTCTATCCGCTGTGTGCCCGTGCCGAAAAACCTCACGTATTTCGAGCCGCACTCCGGGCAGGTTTTTATATTATCAATTGTCAGTCCGCAGTAATGGCATACAAGCTTATCCGTTTTCTTGTGATACGTCATTGCTATGCTGCAATTCTCGCACTCTGCCACATATCCGCACTCGCGGCACGATACAAACGTATTGTAACCCCGTCGGTTTAAGAACAAAACCGTTTTTTCTCCTCTTTCAAGATTCAGTCTGATCTCCTCGCGAAGCCGTGTGCTTATCGCAGAATTGTTATGTAAGTCAAAAAGTTCGCTGCGCATATCCACTATTCTTGCCTTTGGCATTGCATTTTTATTGTATCGGTTAAACATCTCAAACAGGGTATACTCGCCGCGAAGCGCCTTATAATATGTTGCCACGTCAGGGGTTGCCGACGCAAACAAAACGGGCGCGCCCGAGTCTTTGCCGCGCTTTACGGCTACCTCTGCCGCGTGATACCGCGGCGCAATATCCGACTTATAGCTGCTCTCGTGCTGCTCGTCCAGAATTATTATTCCTATATTGTCAAACGGAGCAAAAACAGCGCTTCTCGCTCCGACCACCACGCTTACTTCTCCGTTTTTTATCTTATTCCATTGGTCAAATCTCTCCCCGAGGGACAATCCGCTGTGCATAACCGCGACCGAATTTCCGAACCTTCCGACAAACCTCTCTACCATCTGGGGGGTAAGCGATATTTCCGGCACAAGCATAATCGCTTGCTTTCCAAGCTCTATGCAATGCTTTATCACCTGAAGAAAGACCTCTGTCTTACCGCTGCCCGTAACCCCGCGGATTAAAATTTTCTCGTGGGTTCCGTCATTTAACTTATCATTTACATAATCGATAATCGGTTTTTGTTCCTCTGTCGGTTCATATTCTTTGGTTTGGTCATATGCATCTTCGTTATAGGCATTTCTCTCAATCTGTTTTTTAAAGACAGTAACAATTCCCTTGTCGCAAAGCGAATTCAGCGCGCTGTAGCTTCCGTCTACGGCCGCAACCAAGTCGGCGCAAGCCATATCGCCGCAGTCGCACAGGGCAAGAACCATATTCGCCTGCGACTTGGCTCTTCTTGCGAACAGCTCCTGCGCGAGCGTATAGCCATCGTCCGTGCTGCACATCAGCTTTGCCATACGAATATACTTTGCGCTGATGTTTTCTTTAATATCTTCACAGATTTCGATTATTCCCAAATCCGCAAGCCCATACATTCCGCTCTTTAAGCCTCTTGCGCCTATGCTCTCGGAAATTTCAGAGCACTCGGCAACTCCGTCGCATTTGCGCAAAGCGTCGACAATCTTTTTTTGCGTATCCGTCAGCTTCTCTTCTTCAAGCTCATCCTTTATAAGCACCATCCATTGATGAACCTTTATCCCGGCTCTGGGCGGCTTTATCTGCTTATAAGCCTGCGCGAACGAGCATAAATATTTCTCCTGAAGCCATTTGCAAAGCTCAAGCTGATACTTTGTGCAGATTGGCTTTTCATCCGCGAACTTTTTTATTGATTTCAGTTTATCGTACTTACTTTCATCCGAGACATTTGTTATAATCGCCTCTTCGGATTTGTTTCTTACTCCAAACGGAACAATCACCCTCATTCCGATTTTCGCCTTTTCCCGCATTGAATCTTCAACTTTATAGTCAAACTCTCTGCTTAACGCAAATCCCGCATTTGTAAGCATAACTTTTACAATCATTCCGCTCACCTTCTGTCTGTGCCGCTTTTGTAAAACGGGCTGCCGCAAAACGGCGCCCGAACAATCACGGTTCCGTTTTGCGGCAGCCCGATTAAAATCCCGTTTAAAAGATTACTCGGCTGTTTCCTCCGAAGCCTCTTCCTCTTCTTCCGTCTCAAGCGGACTTTCCTGCTCTTCCGCCTCATCAGCCGGCGCGCCCTCGTGCGGCTGAATCTGGTCGGGCATTACCGCGCTTATTTTACCCTCAAATATTTCGTTTGCCGCAATAGCAACCTCCTTATTTGAATCGGATGTGGTGAGCGGTGTTGCCCCCTGTGACAGCTGTCTTGCACGCTGAGCCGCCTCAATAACCAAAGCATATCTGCTGCCCGCCTTTTTTACCAGCTCGGCAATCGGTGGATATATCATCATAATAAATCTTTCCCTTCTATTATTTTCTTTATGTCCTCGACTGCATCGTCCAAGACATTATTTACAACAACATAACTGTACTTATCCTGAAGCTTAAGCTCTTCCTCTGCCGCCGCAACTCTCTTTTCAATCTGCTCCGACGATTCCGAGCCTCTGCCCGTCAGTCTCTCTCTCAGGGTTTCAACGCTTGGCGGTGCTATAAAAATATAAATTCCGTCAGGACATTTCTCCATAACCTTCATTGCACCCTGAACATCAATTTCAAGCAGCACATCATAGCCTTCCGCAAGCTTCTCCTTAACCGGGGCTATAGGCGTGCCGTAGTAATTGTCATTATATACTGCCCACTCCATAAACGCGCTCTCGTCTATCATAGAACGAAACTCATCTTTTGTTTTAAAGAAGTATGTTACGCCCTCGGCGTCTTCGCTTCGGGGCTTTCTTGTTGTGGCGGACACAGAAAGCTTAAGCTTTTTGCATTCGCTGAGAAGTCGCTTGACAAGCGTGCCCTTTCCTACCCCCGAAGGACCGGAAATAACAATAAGCCTACCCTTCATTTTCTGTCTCTTCCTCTCTGTCGTCTTCTTTCGGCTCTGCTCTGCCCGCAATTGTTTCGGTCTGAATCGCCGACAGAATAACGTGGTCGCTGTCTGTTATGATAACTGCGCGGGTACGTCTGCCGCAGGTTGCGTCAATCAGCAGCCCCTTTTCCTTTGACTCTTGCACTATTCGTTTGATTGGCGCCGAGTCAGGACTGACAATGGCAATAACCCTGTCTCCGGAAACTATGTTTCCGAAGCCGACATTTATAAGCTTCATTGAATACACCCCATTTTTATTCTATATTCTGAATTTGTTCTCTGATTTTTTCTATTATTGATTTTATCTCAACCACGTGCGAGGCAACATCTGCGTCATTGCACTTTGAACCGATGGTATTGGCTTCGCGGTTCATCTCCTGAACAATAAAATCAAGCTTTTTACCCACGGGTTCGTTTGATTTCATCGTATTTTTAAAGGCGCATATATGGCTTTTTAATCTTACCGTTTCCTCATCAACGGCAATTTTGTCGGCAAACACAGCCGCCTCGGTGATAATTCTCGCCTCGTCCGCAATCCTGTCGGCAAGCACCTCTTCAATCTTGCGCTTAAGTCTGTTTCGGTATTCCTCCACACACTCGGGAGAGCGGCGCTCTATTATCTCTATTTCAGAGGCAAGAGAGTCAAGGTGACCGTTAAGGCTCTCACCAAGTCTCTCGCCCTCGGCGATACGCATTGCCAAAAACTCATCAACGGCGCTTCTTAAAACGCCGAGAACCATCTCGGTTATATGTTCCTCATCTATCTCTTTATACTCTACATCAAATATATCATTTATCCCCGACATAGTCGAAATCGACAAATCGTCTCTCACGCCAAACTCTGTAAGCCCGCGCAATGCATTGACATATTCCTCCGCAAGCTCACGGTTAAGTACAATCTTCCTGTCGTCCGCACCCTTGCGTTCTATTCCCGCAAGTATTTCAACCTTGCCCCTTGATATGACTTTAGCCGCCTCGTTTCTGATTTTATCCTCAAGAAAACTATAGTATCTGGGAACTTTCACGGTAAAATCCGCATATCTGTGATTAACCGATTTTATCTGAATCGTTATAATATAACTTTCTGCCTGCTCTTCAGCCCTGCCAAAGCCGGTCATACTTTTCAACATAATAAATAACCCCACATTTTCACTTTGCCGAAGCCTCTTTATTCAGTTTATTATTATAACACAAACAATTTATTATTGCAAGTTTTTTGTGTGTAAAAAATCCCTTTCCGCTCTATTTAAAAAATTTGTTCTTCTATTTACAAATTATCACAAATAGTGTATAATATAAGCATAATTTTTTTGGAGGGCAAATGTATGAACAAGGATAACAATGATATGAATTTTAACGATTCCGATGCTTTTGATAATACCGAAGCATTAGGAAATACGGGTCCGATAGATATCCCTGATGACTCATATATGTATAACTCAAATACAGGGCGCGAATACGGAGGCGGAAATTATCAAAACTATCCCCCCAATTCACCCGAATTTAATCGGGGATACAATCCGAATTATAACCCCAATTACAATCCGGGCTACAACCCCGATATGTACAAAAAGAAAACCAACACGGGCTTAATTGTTGCAATATCCGTAATGTCTGTTTTGGCGGCAGTAATAATCATAATAATTGTTTTGTTTGCAACAAATGTAATCTCTCCTGGGGGCTCTCATACAGACAACACACCTCCTGCCGAATCCGCAGTGCAGACCCCGTCGGAAAACACCGCCCCGGCAGAGCAGCCCGCACAGCAGCCTCAGCAGCAAAAGCCCGCCGAGCAGCCGATAACCGTTGAACGCACAATGTTTGTGGGCAACTGCAACGTAAGCGTGACTATGAGGACCGGACCTTCGGCAAGTTACTCTGAAATTATGCAGGTTCCCCTGGCAAGCGAAATATATGTTATCGAATATACCAATTCCGATTTTGCATTGGTTACCTACAACGGAAGCAGAGGTTATATTAAACGAAATTATATAGTTTCGTCCAAGCCGCAGGTGTATAATTACAGCGCACCGGATGTCCAGCACTTTGTTCATAATTCGATTATCGAGTTTGTGAACGGAGTTAATACGGGCGATTTTGATTATGTATATACATATTTTTCGGGCAGTGCCGCAGACCAAGAGCTTAAAAGCGTTAAAAGCATTCACGAATCCGTCTCAAGCGAACAGATTCTCTCTGTTAACTGCCACAGTACAGAGCGTATTTCTGCAACTCAGGTTACTGTCATACGCGACTCTGTCATCCGCGTATATTATCCCGACGGAAGCGTTAAAGATGTCTCCGAAAGGTATAAATATACGGTAGATATCAGCGGAAGCGCATATAAAATCGTATCTCTTAAGAACGCATAATATAAAAGGAGCTGTATAGTGCAGCTCCTTTTATTTCTTCCCAAGCATTTTGCGTACCTCGCAGAACGCCTCTTCTTCTCCCTTTTCAGCCAGAACGCGAAGCAATCTTTCTATTTCATCCGATGTTTCGGCGTCTATAAAACGTGTTTCTTTAGATTTCAGAAAATACTCAAGCGGATGCGCGTTTGTGTATTTATCTCCCTGATATATTTTGCTTGCCGCAACCCTGTCACAAAACATCTCTGCAATATATTTCTTCGGCATAGGAACAGGCTTTATTTTATGCGTAACCGTGTCATAGTCTGTCCAATATTCAAAGTGATGTCTGTTTCTGCCCTTATGGTGCAGCCACGCGGGCGAATATCCGTATTTGCGGCGCTCTTCCTCATTTGGGCTTTTATATCCGCAGTAATATCTTGCTCCGCCCAAAAATTCGGTCGGACTATACTTCGACAAATCGTGTTTTAACCCCTGCATCAATATTCCCGCCCTTGCGCTGTGTGCAATAACCGTATGCCGGTGTCGGGTTATCGTTAAAAAATGTCCGATTATATTTTTTAATTTTACTTGCATCATACACACCGCCTTAATATATTTAAATAAAGTAACAAAAGCCTCCCCGAAGGGAGGCTTTGCTGTGCGGCGGATTTTCGTCCGCCAAAATCTCTTTTAATTATTCAGCCGGAGTCTGATTGTCGGAAGCATTGCCGCCGTCTGTGTTCTCTCCGCTGTTTGCGTTGCTGTCCCCGCTTTCTTCCTGACTTGCCTGCTGCTGAGCAAGCTGGTCGGCTGTCATAACAACATTTCCGTCTGCGTCAACAAGGTTGCCCTGGTCGTCAACCTGTACCTGTGTCTGCCCGTCAGCACTCTGAGAAGCCTCGGTCGAAGACGCATCACTTGAAGAAGAACTCTTATACTCTTTTACGGAAACAGTTGTCAGCACGATTGAGCTTATAACAAACAGCGCAGCAACCACCGCGGTAAACTTTTTAAGCATAGCGTCAATTGTTCTGCCCTTATTCTTACCGAAGAACGTCTCGGCTCCGCCGGCTATTGCGCCCGAAAGCCCCTGCTGCTTACCGTGCTGCATAAGTACAACCACAACAAGCACAACCGCAATTATTACGTGTACAATAATTAAACCTAACTTCATTTTACTTCCTCCTTGTATCTTGCGATACATCACTTTCGCTCTGATTTATCTGACTTGATATATAATATTCAGTACGCTCCATTGTATCATAAAACGTAAAGTTTTTCAAGTGTTTTTGCAAAATTTTTTAAATTTTATTTATTTTAATCTCTTTGTAACCTTTTAAACAAAAAGGGAATCCGCATATTTTGCAAATTCCCTATTTATTAACCTGATATTAGTTATCCGAACAGATTAATGCATAATGCAGTTTTCGGTGTCCTTATCGAACAGGTGAATCTTATTTGCATCAAGAGCAATCTTTATGGTCTGTCCAAGCTTTGAAGTTGTTCTCGGGTTAACTCTTGCAGTAAAGTTAACATCCTCAACTTTAAAGTACAGATATGTCTCAGCACCCATCATTTCCGTAAGGTCAATCTTTACGTCAAAGTTGCAATCGGGAGCAGCCGAAATATATGCTTCGTCATCATAAATATCCTCGGGTCTGATACCCATAACAACCTGTTTGCCGTTGTAAGCGCGAAGCTCTTCCTTCTTGCCCTTGCCGTCGGGAAGCTTAATCTTAAAGTGGTTATTTGTAAGGTATGTTCCGTCTTCTTTAACATCAACGGTAACATCGATGAAGTTCATCTGCGGGCTTCCTATAAATCCGGCAACAAAAACATTGCACGGATACATATAAAGGTTTGAAGGCGTATCTACCTGCTGAACAATACCGTCCTTCATAACAACGATTCTTGTACCCATTGTCATAGCCTCTGTCTGGTCGTGGGTTACATATATAAATGTTGTCTGAAGCTTTTTATGAAGCTTTCCGATTTCGGTTCTCATCTGAACTCTCAGCTTGGCATCAAGGTTTGAAAGCGGCTCATCCATAAGGAATACCTTAGGTTCACGCACGATGGCACGACCCAAAGCAACACGCTGTCTCTGACCGCCCGACAAAGCCTTCGGCTTTCTGTCGAGAAGATGCTCTATACCCAGAATCTGAGCAGCCTCTGTAACCTTCTTTTTAATTTCCGCCTTGGGAACCTTTCTGAGCTTAAGACCAAACGCCATATTCTCAAATACGGTCATATGCGGATAAAGCGCATAGTTCTGGAAAACCATTGCGATATCTCTGTCCTTCGGGATAACGTCATTCATAAGTTTATCGCCTATGTAAAGCTCACCCTCTGTAATCTCTTCAAGGCCGGCAATCATTCTGAGTGTGGTAGACTTACCGCAGCCTGACGGACCAACGAAAATTATAAACTCTTTATCCTCAATATCTAAATTAAAATCAGTAACAGCTGTGAAGCCACCGGAATACGTTTTGGTGATGTGCTTCAAACTTAAGCTTGCCATATAAAAAACCTCCTACTATAATCTCTCTTTAACATAATATATGACTTAATTTGTATAACTTATTGTAACATATTTTAACGGAAAATGTTAGAGCCTAATTATACAAATTTAAATTTTTCTTTTTAGTAAATATGTATAAAGAACTAATTTGCGCAATTTTTTTGCTAAAAAAATAACCAAAAATATTTCTTTTTTTCTTTATGCTTGAAAAATATTGACGAATGAGTTATAATATACATACGTACAAAATTTATAAAAGAGAGATGATTTTTCAGATGATAAAAGTTGGAGTATTGGGAGCGACCGGCTATGCCGGAATTGAAACGGTTCGCCTGCTTCTCAGACACGAGGGCGTAACATTAACAAGAGTTGTATCGCATTCAAACGTCGGTGTTAAAATTTCGGATTTGTATCCCAATCTCCGGGGCATCTGCGATATGGAGTTCACCGCGCTTGACGAAAATGATATCGCCGAAAACTGTGATGTTGTTTTTACCGCTCTTCCGCACGGAGCGTCAAAAGAGGTTATCCCCTCCCTTTACAAAAAAGGTCTTAAAATAATCGACTTATCGGGCGACTTCCGCTATGATGACCCCAAGGTCTACGAAAAGTGGTACGGTCAGCCTCATTCCGCACCGGAACTCCTTTCGGAATCGGTTTACGGTCTGTGCGAGTTGTACCGCAGCAAAATAAAAAATACACGGCTTATAGGCAATCCCGGATGCTATACAACGTGTTCCATTACGGGGCTTTACCCGATTGTACAGTCGGGGCTTGCGGATAACCACAGCATTATAATAGATGCAAAATCAGGCGTGACCGGCGCGGGAAGAGGGCTTAACCTTCCGAACCTCTTCTGCGAATGCACAGAAACCGTAAAGGCGTACAAAGTCGCGACGCATCGCCACACATCAGAGATTGAACAAGAGCTTTCTCACGCGGCAAATGAGGATATTGTACTTTCTTTTACCCCGCACCTTGTCCCGATGAAGCGCGGAATCTTTGCGACTTGCTACATAAACCTTAAAGAAAAGGCAAGCACAGACGATTTGGTTGCCCTTTACAAGAACTTTTATAAGGGCGAGCAGTTTATCTCTGTATATGACGCGGGCACTCTGCCCGAGGTAAAGCACGTTGCGGGCTCAAACAGAGTAGGCATAGGCATAGTTGCCGACAAGCGTTTAAACCGCGCCGTAATCGTCTCGTGCCTTGATAATCTCATCAAGGGCGCGGCAGGTCAGGCGATTCAGAATATGAATATTATGTGCGGTCTGCCCGAAGACAGCGGTCTGCGCGACATTGCAATGTACTTGTAAGGAGGATATAAGAATGAACCAGCCGGAAATCAAACCCATAATAGATAAAGCAAAAATATTAATTGAGGCTTTGCCTTACATACAAAAGTTTTACGGCAAGACCGTAGTAATAAAATACGGCGGCAACGCAATGATAAACGAAGAACTTAAAAATAAAGTTATGGAGGACATAACCCTGCTTAAATATATTGGTATTAATCCGATAGTTGTCCACGGCGGAGGACCCGACATCTCTGCGGCTCTTACCCGTTTTGACATTAAAAGCGAATTCGTTAACGGTCTGCGTGTCACCGATGAGGAGACTATGAAAGTTGCGCGTATGGTGCTTATAGGCAAGACAAATAAAGAGATTGTCTCGCTTCTCGGCACAAAGGGCGGCAAGGGCATCGGTCTTTCCGGCATTGACGGAAAGCTTATAGAGTGCAAAAAATATTATACCGAGGTTGACGGAAAGAAAACCGACATCGGCTACGTCGGCGATATCGTTCGTATAAACGAGAATGTGCTTGACATAATGACAAACGGCGACTACATTCCCGTTGTTGCCCCCATCGGCGTTGATGAGGAGGGCAACAGCTATAATATAAACGCCGACACAGTCGCAGGCGCCATTGCCGCGGCGGCAAAAGCGGAAAAGCTTGTTCTTCTGACCGATATCGACGGCATCAAAGAATCCGTTGACAGCCCCGAGATTATCTATCAGATTACCAAGCCCGAAATCGACAAAATGATTGCCGACAAAAAAATAGTCGGCGGAATGATTCCCAAGGTTAAAGGAGGGCTTGAAGCCCTTGACGCGGGCGTAAACGCCGTGCATATTATAGACGGAAGGATTCCGCACTGCTTGCTTCTTGAAATATTTACAGACAGCGGTATCGGAACAATGATTACCAAATAATAAAAAGCAGCCGCGGTAATTTGCCGCGGCCGTTTTTTATCTGTCGAAAGGATACCGATACGCCCCTGCGGACATCTGCATCGGCATATTCATTATAATCAGAAGTACGATTGCAGTTGCCAGTCTGCCGAAAAGGCATATTACGGCAAACATAAACGCGTGCTGCGGGTCAAACAGATAAAAGAACTTGTGCATAACAAGCGCTATAAATATTCCCGCCGCAAGGCTCGGCACAAACGCAATATAAGACGGAACGTACGCCGCCATAACCTGAATCAGCAAAACAATCGGCATAACGATATCAAGCCGCCTTACCGTATGTCCGTAAAACCGATACTCCTCACATATAGAACCTATAATATAATAGTGAAGTATCGGCACAAACGCTGTCCACGGATTTTTTACACCGTTTCGCTTTGCAATCGAATATAAGCTGTACGAACTGATTCCGTACGCCGCAAGCGTAACCGCCGCCGAAAATATAATACCAATAATGCTGAAGAAAAACATTTGCCTCACACAGCCTTTCTGTCCGCCTTTGTATATTACGGACGGATACTTAAAATTCTTTTACAATATTTTTAAACGTGTTTCCTCTGTCCTCAAAATTCTTAAAAAGGTCAAAGCTTGCGCACGCAGGCGAAAGTATCACCGTATCACCGCTTTCCGATATATCGCGCGCTTTTTCGACAGCCTCTTTAAAGCCGTCGCACCTGTAAATCGGCAGATTGTTGTAATTTGCCGCATTTTTAACCGCCGCTTCAATCTTTTCGGCGGTGAATCCCACAAGCACAAGCTTTTTTACGTGCTCGTTCACAACCGCCCCGAAGTCGTCAAACGGAATCTTTTTATCATATCCGCCCGCAATAAGTATAACCTTTTTATCTCCGAAGGATTTAAGCCCCGCTGTGGTTCTTGCCGGGCTGCTTGCTATCGAATCATTATAATATTTAACTCCGTCAAGCTCACGCACAAATTCGATTCTGTGCGGCACACCCTTAAATTCCACAGCGGTCTCTCTGATAACACTGTCGTCCGCAAGTCCCTCAACTGCCGCCGCTGCCGCCATATAGTTCTCTACATTATGCATACCCGGGATATAGATGGTGTCCGTGTCCAAAACTTCACGCTCTGCATTTCCCGCGGCACTTCTGACGATTTTGCCGTCTTTAAGCCAAAATCCGTTATCAAGCTGTTTTGTCGAACTGAAATATACCGCTCCGTCTCTGCCCTCTCCGAAGCCTCTTGTTATCTCATTGTCATAATTAAGAACAACTCTTCCGCCCGCCTTCTGATATTTGAATACCGAGCGTTTTGCGTCTATGTATTCGTTAAAATCGGTGTGCCAGTCGAGGTGATTGGGCGTTACATTTGTCACCACAGCTATGTCCGCACTGCGCTTCATAGTATGCAGCTGAAAGCTTGAAAGCTCTACCACCGAGATATCCTCGGGCTTGATATTTTCAACCTCCGCCACAAGCGGCTTGCCTATGTTTCCGCCGAGGTGACACGTATATCCCGCGCGGGTCAGCATATCATAAATCAGGCTTGTTGTGGTCGTTTTGCCGTCACTGCCCGTCACCGCGATTATTTTTGAAGGGCACGTCTCAAAAAACAGCTCCATCTCCGACGAGATAACCGCTCCGTTTCTCTCTGCCTCTTTAAGCGCGGGGGCATCAAATCTGACCCCCGGCGTTTTGAAGACTATCTCTGTTCCGTCCTTGATTTTATCAAGATATCCGTCTCCCAGAACCGTCTCTGCGCCAAGGCCGCAAAGCTTTTTATAAACGTCTCCCATCTTTTCGGCTGTTCTTTTGTCATATACACAGGTTTCGGCGCCGCATTCCGCCAGCATTTCAATAAGCGGAAGATTGCTGACTCCTGCCCCTACAACCGCTATCTGTTTTCCGCGCACACTTTGTTTAAATTCCTGAATAGTCATTATTCTAACCTCTCATTATCAGTAGATAAAATACGCACCGCGCTTATTAATCCGCCGCGGCGGTAAATTGCCAAAAAGAGCTGCTGCAAACGGGCTTATCTGTTCCGTTTTTGCAGCAACCCCTTTTATCGGCATTACATATTAATTACTCTTCTGTGTCAATAAGATCGCCAAGTGTGAATGAGCTGTCTTCTGTGTATGAAACAGGCTCGTCCTCAGCCGGCTCGGTCTCATCATTGGCAGGGTTCATAAGAGCCTTCATCGAAAGACCGATTTGTTTTGTATCATTGTTTATCTCAACGATTTTCGCTTCAACAACATCTCCGATTGCCAAAACGTCCGACGGCTTGCCTATTCTCTCATTTGAAATCTGAGAAATGTGAATAAGTCCGTCAACATAAGGAGCAACCTCTGCAAAAGCACCGAAGGGCAAAATGCGAACGATTTTGCACTTGATAGTGTCGCCGACATTGAGATTTTCCGTACCCTTAACCCACGGGCTGTCTTCTTCCTTCTTGTAGCCCAAAGAAATCTTGCCTGTCTCTTTGTTCATATCTTTAATATAAACATTGATTGTATCTCCAACCTTTACAACCTCTGACGGGTGCTTGATTCTCTGCCACGAAAGCTCTGAAATATGAACCAGACCGTCTACTCCGCCCAGGTCAACGAATGCGCCGAAAGACGTAAGCGACTTAACAGTACCTGTGTACTGCTTGCCGATTTCTGCGTTAGCCCAGAACTCTTCAGCCTTTTTCTCTTTAAGCTCTTTTACAAGAGAAATTCTGTTCTCTTCTTTGTTAAGCTCTTTAATATATACATCAATCTTGTCACCGACTTTTACGGCTTCGGACGGATGTGAGATTCTTACCGGCGAAAGCTCGGAAATATGAATAAGACCGTCTACTCCGCCCAAGTCAACGAATGCCCCAAAGGATGTGAGTGATTTAACGGTACCCGTGTACTGCTTGCCCTCTTCCGCGTTTGCCCAGAATTCGGCAGCAGCCTTCTCGCTCTCTTCTTTTGCAACAGATTTAATCGAGCCGACAACTCTCTGTCTGCCGCGTCTGTCAACATCCATCTTGATGATTCTGAACTTCTGCTCTGTGCCGAGCAAAACGCCCAAATCAGCCAAAAATCTTTCTGCACACTCAGACGCAGGGATAAATACGCGAACGCAGTTTACTATAGATACAACGCCGCCTTTAACAAGCTCGATTACGCGACCTGTGAGAATTTCATTATTCTCAAACGCAGTCTTCAGTTCTTCCATACCCTTTACAGCATCAATCTTTTTCTTTGAAAGAGTAACTACGCCGTCTCTGTCACTAACGTGAACGACATAAACCTCTACCTCTTCTCCTACCTTAACAAGGTCGTTGATGTCAGCGTTGGTATCGTCTGTAAGTTCGCTTAAGGGAATAACACCGTCATACTTGTTGCCGATGTCAACTCTTACCTCTGTAGGTGTAACACCTATAACTACACCCTTTACAACCTCGCCCGACTTAATGGGCTTTAAGGTTTCCTCCAACGCTTCTGCAAAGTTCATTTCATTGTTTTCCGCCATGGTTAAATAGACCTCCTTGATTACCGAGTCCGGAGTTGATGCTCCGGCGGTAATACCGACTAATTTTTTAAATGCGGGGAACTTCCCCTGTTTTATATATTTTTTTAATTCTTTGTCATTTTCAACCGCAACCGTGTTTTCGCAATGCTCGCTGCAAAGCTCGTACAGTTTTTTTGTGTTCGAGCTTTCCGCCGCTCCTATTACTATCATACAATCGGCACGCGAGGCAAGTTCTGCCGC
>USLC01000004.1 GCA_900555375.1 uncultured Eubacteriales bacterium | reverse complement strand
CTCTTCTTTGTATCAAGAACTTTTACCGCCGCGCCGTCGGTTTTGATATATCCCGTATCTCCGACCTGACCGCCGCTTTCGGCATAAAACGGAGTTCTGTCAAGCACAAGCGTGACTTCATCGCCGGAAGCTGCCGACTCTGCTCTCTCTCCATCCTTGCCTATTGCAAGCACCTCGGCTTTAAGACTGTTATTTTCATATCCGTCAAATACGGTTGCGGCTGTAATTGACGCGAATATATCTTCCTTCCACGCCTCGCCTTCCATATCTCCTCTTGCAGAGCGCGCGCGCTCTCTCTGCTCGTCCATCAGATTTTTGAAGGCTTCTTCATCAACTGTGAAGCCGCTCTCCGCAAGAATTTCCTTGGTTAAGTCTATCGGAAATCCAAATGTATCGTAAAGTTTAAATGCGCTCTCGCCCGAAAGCTCTGTCTTTTTGCTTTCTTTAAGCTCTTCCGTAAAGTCATTTAGTATTTCTATACCTTGGTCAACCGTTTCGCCGAAACGTTCTTCCTCTGTTTTTATAACTTTTTCTATATACTCAAAATTCTTTTCAAGCTCGGGATACGCGGTCTTGGATTCGTCGGCAACCACCTTTGCAAGCTTATATAAAAACGCCTCTTTTAACCCCAGAAGTCTGCCGTGTCTTGCCGCGCGGCGAAGCAAACGCCTGAGGACATATCCTCTGCCCTCGTTTGACGGAAGGATTCCGTCAGACACCATAAATACCGTGCTTCTGACGTGATCGGTAATTACGCGGAGCGAGATATCCGTCTTTTTGTCCTTTCCGTATGTCTTGCCCGCCATTTTTGCGGCGCTGTCAAGTATACGGCGTATTGTGTCAACTTCAAATATAGAGGTAACCCCCTGCATTATGCAGGCTATACGCTCAAGCCCCATACCCGTATCTATATTCGGATGTTCAAGACGGTTATATACGCCGTTTTCGTCCTTATCAAACTGCGTGAACACAAGATTCCAGAACTCGACATATCTGTCACAGTCACAGCCTACGGCGCAGTCGGGCTTGCCGCAGCCATATTCTTCGCCGCGGTCAAAATATATTTCGGAGCAAGGGCCGCAGGGACCTGTGCCAATCTCCCAGAAGTTGTCTTCCTTGCCGAGGAACACAATTCTGTCGGGCGAAACGCCCACTTCGTCCGTCCAGATTTTAACGGTCTCTTTATCCTCTTCATAAACGCTGACCCAAAGTCTGTCTGTCGGGATTTCAAGAACCTTTGTTATAAACTCCCACGCCCACGCGGTTGCCTCATGCTTGAAATAATCCCCGAATGAGAAGTTTCCCAGCATTTCAAAAAATGTTCCGTGACGCGAGGTTAATCCCACACACTCTATATCCGGAGTTCTTATACACTTTTGGCAGGTGGTTACACGTTTGCGCGGAGGAACCTCCTTGCCCAAAAAGTATGGCTTAAGCGGAGCCATACCGGCATTTATCAGCAAAAGGCTTGCATCGCCCTGCGGTACAAGAGGAAACGACGGCAGCCTGAGATGCCCTTTGCTTTCAAAAAACGAGAGATATTTCTCTCTTATTTCGTTAAGTCCTAACTTTTTCATATTTGTTTCATAGCCTTTCTACCTGCAAAAATCATTCGTTTCAGCGCCGCAGGCGAGCCTCTGAATTGCACATATAAAATTATTATATCACATAACACCGTTTTAGTCAAATACAGCTGTGCGGATAATTGTTATTCTTTTACTCTTCATCGGGAAGGATTCTTTTTATTATATCCTTATAGATGTTATCCGCCTCTTTTTTGAGTATTTTTGCGGCTTGCTCTGACTCTGCACGGCTGCCCGTATGAATTTTAAGCTCAAGCATCGGTACGTTTGCGTCAAGCATAGAAAGCGCCGCCATATACTGATGCGGAGCGACAGGTATGACCTCTGTCGAAACCGCGTTGGGGTTATACTGCTCTTCATATTTGCGCTGTGATATCTCGTCGGCTATCTTGCTTCTTATGCTTGGCGGAATCCTCTCAAAGAAAAACGAGTTTGTCTCCTCGCCCTTTTCGCTAAGCATAAATGCGCGCTCGTTCCGATAAAACTTGCTGTCTACAAAGCCGTCTTCTATCAGCTCGTTAAGCATAAGGGCAAGGTCAAAGTAATTCATTACCTGCTTCTCCCACGTTAAGATATCGCAAAGCTCTGTCATTGTAATCGGTTCGACATACTTTTTCAGCGTATACAGTATTGCAAACTTCATTTCATCGTGCTCTAAAAACATAAAATCACCATCGGTTTAATTCTCGTATTCATAATACGGCTTTTTGTGCTTAAAGTAAACTCCGACAAGCCCCGTCCCGGCGTGCGCCGTAATAACGGGGCCTATTTTTGCATAGGTAATCTTTTTGGGCCTGATCCGCTCTTTTATCATTTGTTCTACTATAGCCACCTTATCCGGAGCGTCCGAATCAAGTATCATAACCTCATTTTCACTTGGGTCTTCCATTCTTTCTTCTATAAAATCAACCAATGTTGACGTTGCTTTTTTTAAGCCGCGCACCTTTCTGAAAGCCTCAACAAGACCGTCGTTTATCATCATAATGGGCTTTATGTCAAGAACCTTGCTTATAACCATAGCGGTTGCCTTGATTCTTCCGCCCTTTCTGAGATATGTCAAATCATCAACCAAAAAATATGCCGTATCGCGGTCATAAATCTCCGTTACGGTATCTGTTATCTCCTGCATTGATTTGCCGTCTCTCGCCATTTTGGCGGCAATGATTACGGCGTATCCGATAATCATAGTAAATTTACCCGAATCTATAACCGTGATGTCATATCCCTCTTCTTCTCTGAGACGGCTTGCCACCATATTTGAAGTATTGTTAATCCCGCTTCCTTTAGCCGACATTGTGATATGAAGAATCTGATCATTCGGTCCGATTTCGCGGTACACATTCTCTATCTCTACCGGGCTCATCTGACCCGTTGTCGGAATCTCACTGCAGTTTTCAACGATTTTATAAAAATCCTCTGCCGTCATATCCATATCCGCCACTATCTGCCTTCCGTCAACATTTATCATAAACGGAATCACCTTTATATCAAGCTCTTCCGCAATCTCCTTCGGTATATCCGCGGCTCTGTCAGTTACTATACGTATCACGCAGCGCACCTTCTTTCTCTAAATTTTCAAAATCCGCTTGTCTCAGCACCTCGTATGCGATTATCGCAACCGAGTTTGACAAGTTAAGCGACCTTTTATTTTCTTTCATCGGTATTCTTATACAGTTTTGATAATTTTCGGCAAGCAGAGTCTCGGGCAATCCCTTTGTTTCCTTGCCGAACACCAAAAATATATCTGAATCTTTATCCTCGGTATAGTTTATATCACTATATGTATTTTTTGCTTTGGTCGTACAGTAAAAGAATCTTCCTTCCGGATACTTTTTTCTGACTTCTTCAAATGAATTATATTCATAAAGCTCAAGCTCGTCCCAGTAATCAAGCCCGGCTCTGCGCACCTGCTTCTCGCTTATATCAAAGCCGAGCGGATGAACAAGATGAAGAGGCGAACCGATTACCGAACAGGTTCTTGAAATATTGCCCGTATTTGCGGGAATCTCGGGTTCTACCAATACTATATGCAATCTCACTTTTATACCTCC
The DNA here is from genome assembly GCA_900555375.1 of uncultured Eubacteriales bacterium. Lineage (GTDB taxonomy): Bacteria > Bacillota > Clostridia > Monoglobales > Monoglobaceae > UMGS1820. The sequence goes on along the minus strand of USLC01000004.1, from coordinate 18,038 downwards.
GTTGTTATGTCCAAAATTTGCGGTCAAGCGAACGGTAACGTATTGCCTCGGCTATATTCTCCTTGGCTATTTTCTCATTTCCCGATAAGTCCGCTATTGTTCTGGCAACCTTTAATATTCTGTTGTGCGCTCTCGCACTTAAGCCCAGCACCTCAAACGCGCCTTTTAAAAGCTCTGAGCTTTCGCTGTCAAGCTCGCACACATCGTCAATCATAGCAGCCGTCAGGCAGCTGTTTGAGTATATTCCCGTTCCCGCATACCTTTTAAGCTGAATCTCACGCGCTTTATCAACGCGGCGCTTAATCTCCGATGACGGCTCTGCCGTGCTTTTTTTGCCCAAATCATCATAATCCACCGCGGGAACCTCGATATGCAAATCTATTCTGTCAAGCAGCGGTCCGCTGACTTTTGAAAGATAACTGCTTATCTTGCTCGGCGAGCAAGAGCAATCGTGATTTTTGTCACCGTAATAGCCGCACGGGCAAGGGTTCATTGACGCGACAAGCATTATGTTGCATGGATACGAAAACGTTCCGCCCGCGCGCGTAATGGTCACCGTGCCGTCTTCAAGCGGCTGACGCATAACCTCAAGCGCATCCTTTCTGAACTCGGGCAGCTCGTCAAGAAATAGGATTCCGTGATGCGCAAGGCTGATTTCGCCCGGCTTGGGGGTTCCGTTTCCTCCTCCCGTCAGGCCGACCGCAGAGACTGTATGATGCGGGCTTCTGAAAGGACGGTTTACTACCATCGGCATATTCTTCGGCAGTCTGCCCGCGATACTGTGAACCTTTGTAACCTCAAGTGCCTCGTCAAATGTCATCGACGGCAGAATGGACGGTATCCTTTGCGCCAGCATAGTTTTGCCCGAACCGGGAGGACCTATCATCAGTATATTGTGCCCTCCGGCAGCGGCAATTTCAAGCGCTCGCTTTGCGCTTTCCTGCCCCTTTACATCCGAAAAATCGGGAAGCTTGTCTGTCGCACTGTCAAATAACGCACGCGCGTTTACCCTTGTCGGCGAGATTGGCTCTTCTCCCGTGAAATGTCTGACAATGGCGGATATGCTTTCCGCTCCGTACACTTCTATTCCTTCAACCACCGCCGCTTCTCTTGCGTTGTCTATAGGAACAAACAGCTGTTTTGCCCCATTCTGATAAGCCGTAATCGCCATTGGCAGCGCGCCTTTTACACCGCGGAGAGCTCCGTCAAGCGAAACCTCGCCGAAGAAGCACATACTTTCCATATCATCTATGCAAATCTGTTCGCTTGACGCAAGGATTCCCATAGCTATCGGCAAATCAAGGCAGGTTCCCTCTTTTTTAACATCGGCGGGAGCAAGATTTATCAGTATTCTTTTGCCCGGAATCATTAATCCCGAATTTTTCAATGCCGAGCGGATTCGTTCCTTCGACTCGCGCACAGCCGTGTCGGGCATACCCACCACGTCCCACTGCGGAACGCCGTTGCTGATATCCGTCTCTACTCCTATAGAAAATCCGTCGATTCCCGTCAATCCGACGCTGTTTATTTTGGTTATCATTTATTGCATCACCCCCGATTTAAAAGCTTTATCCGATTGGTATGGCTGCTCTCTGCAAAATATCCGTCCCTTATAATCGGCTCGAACAAAACCCCGTGGCGAATAGGCATCTGCGGATATTTAACCGTAAGCTCTATCGCCTTTGCCAAAAAGTCAACCGCAAGATTTGCCGCGTCCGCCACTTTGTATCCGTTAAGCCTTGCTCCGGTAAATACGCTTGTAAGCAAGTCGCCCGTACCGTGAAACGGCCTTGAAACATAGCCGCAGTCTATCTTATAAAATTCATCTCCGTCATACACTGCCACGCACATTGTATCTGGCGAATCCATAACGCTTGTTATCAGCACCGAATCAGCGCCGAGCTTTGAAAGCCCCGTCAGAATATCCGCAAGCTCTCTGTCGCTCAGCGGAGCTGTGGGGTACTCTCTTTCAAGCAACAGACACGCCTCTGTGAGGTTTGGCGTTATTGTGTCCGCTATTGCACACAGTCCGCGCATTCCGCCTATCAGCTCGGTCATTCTGTCGGAATACACCGTCTTTACATCAAGCAGCGCATTATCGCCCAGTACGGGGTCAACTATTAAAAGAGCGCCGTTTTTTTTCTGTTCAAGCATAAAGCTTTTTGTTATATCAATCTGCCTTGAAGAGCTCATATATCCGCTGTATACCGCGTCAAATTCAAGCCCTATGTCATTCCAATGCGCGATTATCTTCTCCATCTCATCCGTGAGGTCAAGAAGAGTGTAATTTTTAAACTCATACGTATGAGTCGATAAAACCGCCGTGGGAAGCGGGCAAACTTCTACCCCCATTGCGGACATTGCCGGTATCGCCTCGGTCAGCGAAACCCTGCCGAAGCCCGACATATCCTGCACAACGGCTGCGCGCGGTATTATTTTTGTATTTTCGTTTGCGAATTTATTTTGTACCATATGTCAGTAACTCCAATTCATCTGTTGTCAGTTCTTTTATATCCCCCTCCGCAAGGCTTTCATCAAGCATAAGGCGGTTCATTGCTATTCGTTTAAGATAAGTAACTTCATACCCGAGCTTTAAAAACATCCGTTTTATCTGATGAAACTTCCCTTCGCAGATTGTGACCTCGGCAACGCTTTTGTCATCTGACGATGATATTATCTTAAGCTTTGCCGGCTTTGCGACAAAATCACCCAAGTCCATTCCGCCCTCAAAAGCCTTTATGTCACTGTCCGACAAGCTGCCTCTTACCTCTGCCGAATATACTTTCGATATGTGTTTTGACGGGCTCAGCAGCCGATGCGCCAAGTCTCCGTCATTCGTCAGTATACAAAGCCCCACCGTATCTATATCCAGTCTGCCCACGGGAAAAACGTCAAAATGCTTATACTGCGGCGGAACAAAATCGGTAACCACCGCTTTGTTTTTGTCATATGTTGCGCAAACACAGCCGTCCGGCTTATTAAGCATAAGATACACAAACTTTTTATAACTTACGGGAACGCCGTTTAAATACACCTTTGATGTTTCCTCGTTCACCTTTGTATCGGGCATAACTTTGCTTAAGCTGTCAACCCTGACCGCGCCCGACCTTATCAGTTTTTTTATCTCGCTTCGCGTTCCTACGCCGCAGTCGGCAAGGAATTTATCAAGCCGCATAGGGCAGCTCCCTCTTTCTTATATCGATTGATTTTCATTGTCCTGTCCTGCAATACATTAGTATTCTACCATAAACATTAAATAATTTCCATAGTAAAACGGAAATTTTTTAAAATAATTTAAAATTATTTTTCCGTTGGCACTCTATGGCACCTCAATCCGAGGTATTATATCGGTGTACAGAGGACGTGCACAAAATCTTAAGAGCCTTGGTACAAAAAATAAATTTTGCTTTTTTAAAAGCGGATAGGAGTTCATATGTTTAACTTTAACACAAACAGACGCCGCAGCGAAGCGGATATGCTTCCTTCAAACGGCGAAATGTCAAACGGCGGTTATGACGCAAATCTTGCCGCCGAGGCAAACGGAGCGCAAGCTTCGTACACGATGCAAAATCCCGAGGATTTGGGATACACTCAAAATCCCGCGGCGTCCGCAAGGGCAGACGAAATCAACAATCAGAGTCTTGCCTTTGCGGCGAAGAATCCGGGCTTTGATATGAAAGCCGAGATTACAAATCCCAAATTTGTAGAGTACGTTTTTAAAAATGGTCTTTCAATTGAGGACGCGTACTTCCTTGTTCACCGCGAGGACTTAATCAGAGACGAGGTAATGAAGGCGATGAACCGCGCAGCAATGCGCCGCGACAGAATCCAGGAAAACGGCACGGGCAAGAACAGCCCCGCATCGGTTAAGAAAAACCCCAAGGATATGTCGGACAAAGAAATCGATGAAATCATCGAAAGAGTAAGAAACGGTGAAAAAATCAGTTTCTGAACCTAAAAATGTATTTCTGTATTATTAACTAATTTATTTAAAAGAAAGGAAATTTTAATATGAGCATAGATTACAATACTCAAACAACCACAACCAACAACGCGGGCAATAACCTCTCCCCCGAAATGAAATCCTACTATGACAGAGAGCTTATACACTTCGCTTCGCCGAAGCTTGTTCACGCTCAGTTCGGTCAGAAGAAGCCTATCCCGTCGGGAAGCGGAAAGACAATTGAGTTCAGAAAGTTCAGTCCCCTTGAAAAGGCTCTTGTTCCGCTGAGCGAGGGCGTTACACCCAAGGGCAATGCGCTTAACGTAACAACCGTCGAATCAACCGTTGAGCAGTACGGCGACTATATCACTCTGTCGGATATGCTTACTCTCTCTTCAATCGACTCGATTATATCCGAGACACAGGCTGTCCTCGGTGACCAGGCGGGACGTACGCTTGACACGGTAATCCGCGAAAAGGTTAATGCCGGCACCAACGTTCAGTACGGCAACGGAAAGGCAGACAGAAACCTTCTTGTCGGCGGTCTTGCAAATTATGCCGACAACGACTATCTTTCTGTTGCCGCGGTAAAAAGAGCCGTTGCAACATTAAAGCGCAACAATGCAAGCCCATTTAAAGACGGCTGTTTTGTAGCGATAATTCATCCCGATGTTGCAAATGACCTGACCAACGACCCCGAATGGAAGGCCGTAAAGCAGAACGTAGACCCCGACGACTGGTACAAAGGTTCAATCGGTAAGATACACGGCGTTGTATTCTTTGAATCAACCGAAGCCAAAATCTTCCGCGCAAAAGACCTCAGAACCGCGGGTTCTCTTGAAAAGGGCGATGCAAAAACCCTTACAATCGCATCAATCAGCAGCGGCACAATTACCCTTAAAGAAGACTTGTCATCAACCGATGCTGCCGCACTTGTCGGCAGAAGCATACAGATTAAGGGCTTTGACTATTCAATCAAAACCGCTTCTTCGGGTGATGCCGGAGCGGCTACGATAACCGTGAACGAAACATTAAACAGCTCTATTACGGCCGAGGATGTTATATACCCCGCAGGCGCAGGCAAAGACGGCAGAGACATCTACTCTACATTGTTTATCGGTCAGAACGCCTACGGTGTAACAAATATCACAGGTGGCGGACTTGAAACCATTCTTAAGCAGAAGGGCAGCGCCGGAACAGGCGACCCGCTTGACCAGAGAAGTACCGTCGGCTGGAAGGCAACCCAGACAGCCGAAATACTCTCGCCCGAATTTATGGTTCGTGTTGAGACAACCTGCAGCTATTAATACTGTCTGATAATTCAGAGCAAAAAACATACTGTACAAACATTAATCTGTGTCGGCGGAGATTTGCCGCCGACACAATAAAATCAAAAAAGGAGTGAATTAAAATGACCAAAACAACGGCAAGGCAAAATACCGCCGCTTTAAGGAAATACTACGAAGAACCCGTTCCGGTTATGCTTATCAAGGACAACGCCAAGTACAAAGACGACGTTACCGTAACCGTTAACGGCACCAATTATCAGATACAGAGAGGGGTTCAGGTCAACGTGCCGCGAAAGGTTGCCCTTGTACTTGAGCGCAGCCGCGCACAGGAGCTTGAAGCCCAGGCTTATATGGAAAGCCTGAAAGGATAATGCTATGGAAATATTAAGGGCTATTGAAAATGCCGATTTGCTGTGTCCCAATCACTATACATTAGAAGAAAAGCTGATGTGGTGCGACGAGGTATCGGCGGAAATCAGGCGGAATATATTTAAGGTTTATGATATGGTTGAAACCGAAATCAATAACCGCGGCGAGCTTGCCCTGCCCGATGATATCCCATTTGAAAGAGTTGAGGTTGTATACTTCGGAAACAGAGCAATGGATAAGCAGGACTTCAGGTCATTTGTTACCAAAGCCGAAAACGAAAGCGTCATATGTCAGCCCAAAAGGCTTAAAGCCGTGTATCTTAAAATGCCCGAAAAGATAAGGCATATCGATATCCGCGGTGAGTTTAATACGGGCGACAACACTATTGAGATGGACTGTCCTCCCTTCCGCGAGGGCGATTATATCGAGATAGCGGCGCTTGACGATTTAAAGTCTGACCCCGACTGGGACAATGCGGCATCCGCATATGTAACTGAGGCGGCGCTTGACAAAATTATACTTGACTCCGACGCCGTGCCGGCTCAAACCGCCGCGAAGCTCGCCATACGCCGCGTCATCGATGATTTGACGGTTATTGACGAGGCCCCGTATGACAGAATGTATATCGAATACATATTGGCAAAGATTGCTGTCTATCAGCACGACTATGTCAGCTATAACGCCCATATGACTCAGTATAACAGCTTATACGAGTCTATGCGGCGCGAATATAAAACACGCAGTCCTCTGACAACGCTGGCGGGCTTCAGAAATTTCAGCATTGTCTGACGGAATGCAGGGAGGATTGAGAAATGATTTTACCAAAATTGGACGTACGCGAAAACAGCAAAGTTTTGCTTAAAGTTTTCGGCGGTCTTGACAGACGCAGCAAAATCTCGGACACTTCGCTTACCAATATGACAAATATGTCCTGTGATGCCGCTCCCGCGCTTACAGTCAGAGACGGAAGAAAGAAAATTGCGGATATTGAAAACGCCTCCGAAATCTGTCCGCCCGAATACAGCGACGGAGACTTAACCTCGTTCACGGGTGTGGCGGGCGGCAGATTCTTCTATAACGGAACTCAAATTAGCGGAAGCCTTACCTCGGGACGAAAATCCATTGCGGATTTTAACGGAAAGATATGTATCTTTCCCGATAAAAAATACTACTGTTATCTGCCCGACCCAACCACGGGAAGCATAGACGATTCTTTAAAATCTATGGAAAAAACCGTCAGTATTACATCTGCAAAATTCTACTCGTCTTATGACGAAGTGACCGGCGCCTACTCTGCCTATATCGAAGCAAGCGGAGGCTTTGACTCTGTATTCACCGTCGGCGACAGCGTTATTATCGACGGCTGTCAAACCCTGCACAACAACACCAAACGCATACAAAGCAAAAGAGATTTTGCCGCGGACGACGATATTGTAAGTGTTGTTATAGACAAAGTTTCAAGCGGAAGAATCGACCTTTTGCTTTACAACAAAAAGGGCGGAAGAGAGACATTTTCAAACTGTACCGAAAACGGAACCGTTACCGTCAAATCGGCAATTCCCGATATGGACAACATCTGCGTCCATAACAATCGTCTGTGGGGTACTGCCGTATCGGGCGAATACGTTTACGCTTCAAAGCTTGGCGACTGTACAAACTTTAACTCTTTTCAGGGGCTTGGCGATGACAGCTGGTACAGTTATGTCGCAACGGGCGGCGGATTCACGGGGATATGCAGCTACCGCACAGCGGTTGTTGCCTTTAAACGCGGATACATTCATCATATCTACGGCGACTCGCCTGTCAATTTCTCAATTCCGAAGCAAACCTTCGGCGGTTGCATAGACGGCAGAAGCATATGCGAAATCGGCGGTGTACTGTACTACCTTGCACATGACGGATTTCGCGCCTACAGCGGCGGAGAGCCGTACGATATTTCGCCGCAGTTAAAATTTAACTATGTCTCCTGTGCGGCGGGAACGGACGGCAGGCATTATTATGCCGCCGCAAAGCGAAATGACGGCACCTGCGATGTGCTGGTCTACAGTCCCGACTATGATATATGGGTCCGCGAGGACGATACCCCCTTCTGCGGATTTTGCACATTTAACGGAAGCATATATGGAATTGCGGACGGACATATGTGGAAAATAGGCGGAGGAGACGAACCGTTTAAATGGCGCTTTGTATCAAAAAGGTTTACATATGACAGCATTGACTATAAAGGTTTGTCTTGCATATGGCTGAGGCTTGATTTGAAAAACGAAACCAAAGCCGATGTCTCGGTCTCGTATGACGGCGGCGATTTTGTTCCGTGCGGAAAAATCTGCGGAGGCAAAGGCTTCTCGGTCAGCCGTATACCTGTAAGATTCAAGCAATGCGACAGCTTCCGCATTATGCTTTCGGGCGAGGGCGGCGCCGTAATACACGATATCGAAATAACAAGTCACAACGGAGGAAGAATTTATGGATAACATTTTAATTAAAGAAAAAGAGAAAAAATCCGAGAAGAAAAATTACGTACCCGAGGGTCAGACGGGAATACGGGCAACTCTTAACAAGATGGGATTTTCTAACGACAAAATCGGCTATAATGAAAGGACGGGAACCGTCACTCTTAACGGCAGAGACCTGATGAAACCTTCATATATGGACGAAGACGCGGGGCGCTCTTACGCGCCCGCGTCCGAAATTCAAAAAAGTGTGGTTGATTTTTATAAAAACTCGGGCAATCCCGTGGTAAGGGTAAGCGACGCTTTTGCCGCCAAGGCGGGCGACCTTGGGCTGTCTGCTGATTCGCTGAGCTACGGAAACGGCACGGTTATGATAGGCGGCAAACCGCTGAACACGCTTTATATCGATGGCTACGGCAAGGCGTGGGCGTGGCAGAATGATGTTGATAACCTGACAGCCGACCTTGCAAACCGTACGGGCGTTAGGTCCCCAAACTCGGTTTTAAACGACTACAACAAACAATATCTGTCGGCAATATGGGATAAGCTGAACGAAATTTCAAACCGAAAGGAGTTTAGCTATAACCCCGACTCTGACCCCGTATATGCATCATACAAGCAAAAATATCTGACCGAAGGTGACAGAGCAAGCAAAAATACCTTTGCCGATTACTCTGCACTAACGGGAGGATATACAAATTCCGCGGCTGTTACCGCCGGCGCTCAGGCAAATCAGTATTATGCCAAGAAGCTTTCGGATGTGATTCCGCAGCTTGCGTCCGACGCATATGAAAGATACAGCGATAAATATAACACCGATTTAAGTCTTATCGCGCAAATGCTTGACGCTTATGACAGCGGATACCAGAAATCTTCCGCAGCAAACAATCAAACGCGGAAAAACGTAAACGCCTCAAGCTCTTCCGTGGTTCAGCGCGATAAAGACGCATACGAAAGGGAGCTGAGCTCTTCCAAAGCCGACTGGGAAAATATTCTCAACAAGCTCAAGTATGACACCCAAGACCGCGAAAACTACTGGAACGAGATTTTTAACGAGCAGAAAAGGCTTCAGAATGAGCTTGAATCCGACGCGCTTAATCTCAGCAACGCACAAAAAGAGGTTTATATGGAATATTACCGCAGGCTTCTTGAATCAGAAATCGCACAAAACGAATCGGCTACTTCCAAAAACAGGTCCGCCGCTGCCAAGACCGCGGCGGAAACGCGTGCAAAATACGGATATTGATAAAATAAAAACACGGCTGCACAGTCGTGTTTTTATTATTAAACTGATATTATGGGGGTTGCAATTTCGGTCGAAATATGATAATATAATCAAAGTTGTATTTTCAGTACAATTTTCAGCGCTTTAAAATAATATTGAAGCGAACTCCGAAAGGATTGATTTGATGGCAAAGATAAGAAAGCAGCATATGGCTATCAACTGGCACGAAATTATAATGTCTGACGACAGCGTTCCGTCGGTTGAGGCAACATTAAAAGAAAAGGCAAGTCTTGTCGGCAGATTCGGCATAATGATGCTGTCTGTCGGAACGGGTGCATGGCGCGTCAGGAACTCTATGAACTCAATTTCACGGAGTCTCGGCATTTCGTGTTCTGCGGACATCGGTTTGCTTTCGATTACCTGGACGTGCGTGGAGGGCGATGATACATATACCCAATCGTTTTCGCTTCCTACCTCGGGTGTTAACACCGATAAACTTAACGAGCTTGAATTGTTTATGAAAGACTTTCCGTCACTTGCCGAAGTCTTTTCTGTCAATCAGTTCCACGAGGCTCTTGACCAGATTCAAAATAAACCCGCCAACTATACTGCTGTAAGCAGGGTCTTGCCGCCGCAATTGCTTGCGGAGCGTTTACCTTTCTTCTCGGCGGCGGAATTATTGAGATGATATGCGCCTTTTTTGGAGCGGGAGCGGGTAACTTTGTCAGAAACAAAATGATTGGCAGAAAAATCTCTTTGTTTGCAAATGTCGGCGTAAGCGTTGCTGTCTCGTGCGTGGTATATGTACTTACCATTCTTCTCTCTCAGCTTCTGTTTAACGTATCGGAGGTACATCAGGCAGGTTATATATGTGCTATGCTGTTTGTAATCCCGGGATTTCCGCTGATTACCGGAGGCATCGATATGGCAAAGCTTGATATGCGCTCGGGACTTGAACGCACTATGTACGCCATTTTGATTATCACGGTCGCAACACTTACAGGCTGGGTTACGGCTATGATTTTCAAATTTCAGCCCGCCGACTTCCGCGACTTAAGCATTGAGCCCGTGATGATGATTATTCTGCGCGTTATCGCAAGCTTTTTGGGCGTATACAACTTCTCGATTATGTTTAACAGCCCGAGAAAAATGGCTTTAACCGCAGGACTTATAGGTATGGTTTCAAATACGCTTCGCCTTGAACTAATTGACTTTATGGGGATTCCCGTTGGGGTTGCCGCATTTATCGGCGCATTCTGCGCAGGCTGTATCGCATCGGTTGTCAAAAGAAAAATCGGATTCCCGCGGATTTCGCTTACCGTTCCTTCGATTGTTATTATGGTTCCCGGGCTGTTTATGTACAGGGGAATTTATAATATAGGCTTAAACGACATCTCTACGGGTTCTCTTTGGCTTACAAAGGCACTGCTAATCGTTGTGGCGCTTCCCCTCGGTTTGGTTGCCGCAAGGCTGTGCACCGATAAGAACTTCAGACATTGCACCTGATACATAAACAAAGACGAATATAAAAAAGCTGCGGCAAACCGATTTTTAAAGTCGGTTTGCCGCAGCTTTTTTGCCGAAAGTACATATATTCTCTTATATTATGCCGCATATATTTCAACCATCCTTTGCGGTACAATAATTGCACCTTTATCAAGCGGTGCGTGTATAACATCAACATCAATACCAAGCAATTCTTCAAGTTTGTATTTTAAAGAAGCAATTGTCAGAAGCGATACATTTTCGCTGTTAAACTCAACAATCAAATCAATATCGCTTTGAGGTGTGTTTCTGCCGTCTGAGTATGAGCCGAATAATGTTATCCTTTTGACATCATATTCCTGTGCAATCTCAGAAACCATTTCGGATATTTTTTTAATTGTCAGCATAGTATCAGCTCCCCGTATCCCTCGGAAATTTATTTTATTAACTCAGTAATTGATACATTATGTCTTGGTGGTGGAGATGAGGGGAATTGAACCCCTGTCCGAAGAAGCGTCCCCACAGAGCGCTACGAGCGTAGCCTGTGATTTATATTCCCGACTGTTTTTGGCTCACAGGCAAGCCAAAAACGCCGGTAGCTTCATTGATTCCCGGTGAAGTCAAAGCTTTCTTCACTCGCGTTCACCGCTTTGATGATACCTTAATCCGCAACCGCGGTAATTGCGGGAAGGCAGCTGCGTTAATTAGGCAGCGTAAGCTAAATTATTGTTAGCGTTTAATTTTAAAAAGTTGGGTTTTTATCGCAGTACCCGCTGCGGCTCGCTCCCTGAGTCTCCGCGACCCCGTCGAAGCCTTTACATCCCCATATTTTATATCTGTGACAGCGGCAGCAAATACCGCTGTCACACAGAATCAGCTTTTAATTTTCAAACTCATTAATCCAGCGAATCGACATATCAATCCAGTTGGTAACCGCCGGCATACCCGTACCAGGCGCACAGGTAATTTCATCTGCGGTAGACAGCCCGTGCGAACCGTTAGGATAAACGTGCATCTCAAACTTAACATTATGCGCCTCAAGAGCGTTTGCAAATCTAAGCGTGCTGATAACGGGAACCGCGTTATCCGTAAACGTATGCCAGATAAATGTCTGAGGAGTATCCTCTGTAACATAATTCTCAAGCCACGCAAGCGGCTCTGCCTTTTCCTTGCCGCCGATAAAATTATCTATCGTACCCTGATGAGTTCTTCCCTTCTCGCCCGTTATAACCGGATATCCGAGAATGATACCGTTAGGTCTGTTTGAACCGTCGGATACACCCGAAAACTTAATAACATCGGGGTGATTAAAATGAACCCCAAGGCTTGCAACAAGGTGACCGCCCGCAGAAAATCCCGCAACAAATATCTTGTTGCCGTCGATGTTATTTTCATCTGCAATCTTGCGCACATACGATACCGCTTTTGAAAGCTCGCACGTGGCAGCAGGCCACGATGACGGAGCAATCGAATAATCCAAAACAAAGGCGTGGAAGCCCGCCGCACAGTATTTAAGCGCGATAGGCTCTGCCTCACGCGGGGAGGTAAATCCGTATCCGCCGCCCGGGCATACTATAACCGCGGGGCGCTTTCTGCCGCCGCTGTCCATAATGTTTCCTTCGTCAAGGATATAGGTTGTAAGCGTTGTCTGCCTCGGCGAAGGCTTTACCCCCATTGCTGCATAATCTACACTGATATTTATCACATTGTTTATCATAATTATACTCTCCTTATCATATTTTTGTAATCTAAATGTTTATTTGTATCTTTCTCTGACCGCTCTGTCCATATTTCGCTTTGCGTCGCGCTCTGCAACGGCGGCACGTTTATCATAGTTCTTTTTGCCTCTGCATATCCCGACCGACAGTTTAACATACTGACCTTTAAAATAAAGCTTAAGCGGAATCAGCGTACACCCCTGCTGAGAGGTAAGCCCAATCAGCTTATTTATTTCTTTTCGGTGAAGCAAAAGCCGCCGCGATCTCAGCGGATCGTGGTTATAGATGCTTCCGGGTTCATACGGGCTGATATGCATACCTATCAAAATTGCTTCACCCGTTTTGCACGAAATATAACTGTCTTTTAAATTCACCCGTCCGAGGCGAACAGACTTGACCTCGGTACCGGCAAGCTCAATGCCCGCTTCGATTTCGTCATCAACAAAATAATCGTGATACGCTTTTTTGTTTTGAGCAATAAGCTTTGCACCGCCCTTTTGCAAACCATACGCCTCCTTTTAACTGAAGTCTTTTTGTGTATTATACGCTTAAAACCTTAAAAAGTCAAGCCGTTTAAGACATTTAACACAAATTTTACATAAATTTACACGCAATTTAAAATATTAATTACACTTTTTGAATTTATTGCTTTTATTTCAATTATAATGCATACAAGTTATATATTAATGTTGTAATTTTACGATACAGAAATCAATATTCTTGTATTGACGTATTCTGTGTTTGTGATATACTAAAGAATATAAAGATATGACTGAAAATTTTCCTGAAGAAAGGTTTGATACAAATGGCAGAATTACGTTATAACCCTCTTACAAAAGATTGGGTAATGATTGCATCTCACAGACAGAACAGACCGCAGATGCCTCAGGGCTGGTGTCCTTTCTGTCCCGGCTCGGGGAAGGTTCCGGATCACTTTACCGTATACGAATACGATAACGATTTTCCTGCGCTTTCGCAGAACCCGCCCGTTCCCGATGATGTTGAGACAAAGCTTTATAAAACCCGCGAAGCATATGGAAAGTGCGAGGTTATCTTATACTCGCCGAACCACACAATCACCCTGCCCGAGCTTCCCGTTCCTCATATCCGCGAACTGGTTGACCTCTGGACAGACCGTTTTAACGAGCTTTCAAAGGATGAAAAAATCAAGTATGTATTTATATTTGAAAACCGCGGCGCGGCGGTAGGCGTAACTATGCCTCACCCCCACGGTCAGATTTACGGATACAGCTATGTTCCGAAAAAGCTTGAAGTTGAGCTTGATTCATCAAAAGAATATTTTAACGAAAACGGCTCTTGTCTCTTCTGCGATATTATAAAGAACGAAGTTGAGTTTAAAAAGCGCGTGATTTTTGAAAACGAGGACTTTATCACATTTCTTCCGTTCTTTACCGACTATCCTTACGGCGTATATATAGGCGCAAAATCACACGTTCAGAATCTGTCCGAGTTTAATGACAGACAAAAGGACAATCTTGCTAAAATATTAAAGGAAACCGCCGGTATGCTTGACTGTCTGTTTGACTATACCTTCCCTTATATGATGTGTATGCATCAGGGTCCGGTTAACGTTGAAGACACAAGCGAGTTTTTCCACTTCCACATAGAGTTCTTCCCGCCGATGCGTTCTGCCGAGAAGCAAAAGTTCAACGCATCGAGCGAGACAGGTGCGTGGGCGGCGTGCAACCCGACCGCACCCGAGGAAAAGGCAGAAGAACTCCGCGCGGCACACAAAAAATTTCTTGAAAAGATGGCACAGGAGGGCTAAAAATGATAAACGAACTTAAAAAGCAGTTTCTTGAAGTATTCGGCGGCTCTGAAGAAGGAATCCGCGTATTCTCTTCTCCGGGCAGAGTAAACTTAATAGGCGAACATACCGACTACAACGGCGGCTTTGTCTTTCCGGCGGCGCTGACTATGGCTACCACAATAATTGCCAGAAAAAGAGATGACAGCATTGTTCGTATGAAGGCAACCGACCTTGACGGAATCGTTGAAGGCGACCTTAATACCATTGATAAATATAAAGACTTAAAATGGGGCGACTATCAGTTCGGCATATTCGATGAGCTTCGTAAGGCAGGCTATAACATCTGCGGAGCCGATATGCTCTTCCACGATACCACTCCCCACGGCGGCGGTCTCTCATCTTCTGCCGCTATCGAGGTCTCTGCGGCTATTGCGATGGCTTCGCTCGGCGGGGCAACAAATATCGATAACATCGAAATGGCAAAAATCAGCCAGCTTGCAGAGCACAACTATATTGGTGTAAACTGCGGGATAATGGATCAGTTTGCCTCCGCTATGGGTAAGAAGAACCACGTTATATTCTTAAACTGCAAAACTCTTGAATATAAACTTGTTCCCATTTCTCTTGACGGATATAAGCTTGTTATCTCAAACACAAACAAAAAACGTTCTTTGGCTGATTCAAAGTATAACGAAAGACGTTCCGAGTGCGAAAAAGGTCTTGAGCTGTTAAAGGCAGAGCTTTCCGATAAAACTTGTCTCGGCGATATCTCAATGGAAGAATTTGAAGCAGCAAAGCACCTTATTTCCGACGAGGTTATCAAAAACCGAGTTCTGCACGTAATATCAGAGGATGACAGAGTTCTCCGCTCTGTAGATGTTCTGCAAAAAGGCGACCTTAACGCCTTCGGAAAGCTTATGACGGCTTCTCACGAATCTCTCCGCGATTTATATGAGGTTTCGTGCAAGGAGCTTGATACATTGGTTGAAAGCGCACTTAAGCTTGACTGCGTGCTTGGTTCAAGAATGACCGGCGCAGGCTTTGGCGGCTGCACCGTCAGCCTTGTAAAGGAAGACGGCGTTGACGAATTTATCGAAAAGGTCGGCAATGAATATCTTGACAAAATCGGTTATGCCGCATCATTTTACATTACCGAAATTGGTGACGGCGGCAGAGAGATTAAATAACTCTGCATTATTTATCAAAAGACCCTTGGGGCAATGCCCCAAGGGTCTTAATTTTTATTTTCCGCTGTCGCCGTAGTTTGAAAGAACTCTTGCAGACGGGTCATCTACATCACAGCCCTCCCACTCTTTGTTGGGCATCCAGAAGTCGGTAACCATTTCACTCTGTCCGGGATAGTATTTTTCAAATATCTCGCGGTAGAGCAAAGATTCTTTGGTAAACGGCTGTGCGTGCGTATACTTTTTGCGCTTTTCTTCATATTCTTCTTGGGTATACACACCCTCGGCATATTCCTTAAGATAGTCAACCATAGAATGTCCGACCGCATCCGAAAACGCAGCCTTTTCGCGGTAGAGTATATCGTGCGGCAGATAATCGCCTTCAAACGCCTTGCGAAGCAGGTACTTTCCTTTGTTATACGTGTTCATCTTCATAGCCGGGTCTACCGCCATAACATACTTAACAAAATCCAAATCGCCGAAGGGAACTCTTGCCTCAAGCGAATTTACGGATATGCAGCGGTCGGCACGCAGAACATCATACATATAAAGCTCGCGCAGGCGCTTCTGTGCTTCTTTCTGGAACTCTTCTGCGCTTGGTGCAAAATCGGTATATTTATATCCGAACAATTCGTCCGAAATCTCGCCCGTCAGCAGTACGCGTATATCCGTCTCCTCGTGTATTGCCTTGCAGACCAGATACATACCCATACTTGCCCTGATTGTGGTGATATCATAAGTGCCGAGAAGAGCAATAACCGTCTCTAAGTTTTTAAGAACATCGTCTTTTGAAATAATGACCTCTGTATGGTCGCTGCCTATATAATCGGCGACTTCTTTTGCATATTTTAAGTCGATTGCATCCTCGCTCATACCTATTGCAAATGTTTTTATCGGTTTATCAGACAGCTTTGCGGCAATCGAACAAACAAGAGACGAATCCAGCCCGCCGCTAAGCAGAAAGCCGACTTTAGCGTCTGACACAAGGCGCTTTTCAACGCCGCTGACCAGCTTATCGTGAATGTTTTTGCAGACCGTGTCTATGTCGTCGTGCAGATACTTATCAACCTCTTCAATACGGCAATAGCATACAAACTCGCCGTCTTTGTAATAATGTCCGGGAGGGAAAGGCATAATCTTATCACAAAGTCCGACCAGGTTCTTTGCCTCGCTTGCAAATACGATAACCTTGTTTTTATCATATCCGTAGAAAAGCGGTCTGATGCCGATGGGGTCTCTTGCCGCTATGTAGCTGTCTGACGCTGCGTCATATATTATGCAGGCAAACTCGGCGTCAAGCATTTTGAACATATCAACCCCGTATTCTTTATAAAGCGGCAGAAGTATCTCGCAGTCTGAATCACTTTTAAATGTATAGCCCTTTGCCTCAAGCTCTTTTTTAAGCTTGCCGAAGCCGTAAATCTCACCGTTGCACACTACATAGCTTTTGTCCATCGAAAACGGCTGCATTCCCTCATCGGTAAGCCCCATTATCGCCAGTCTGTGGAATCCCAGCAAACCTCTGCCTGTATCAACAATTCTGCTGTCATCGGGACCTCTCGATATGGTACGGTCAAATCCGACTTTAAACTCTTTTATTGAGGCGCCGCCTCCGCAATAACCCATAATAGAACACATAATAATATCCTCCGAATAATTAAATAAATTTTCAGCATCCATATAGGGCAAGTGCTGTGCTTGCGGTGCCACCTATATTTACTTAATTTCCAAGCCTCTGACAAGGCCTTGCCGACTTACGCGCGGCACATTGCGTCGCACCTATTAAAACGCCCAAACGGTGCTCCGCCAAAACCCTCGCTTGGCGGAACACCTGCTGCGGCATCCTTTCGGATTGAAGCTCGAAAAGTGTTATTCATATAAGCCGTACTGCGTGAATCTCACCGTCTCACACTCTCTGTAAGCCGTATCTTATATTACTTGTCTTTCCTCAAACGCTTTTATTTCTTATTCTACGTCCTGAAGAGCATCAAAGCCTTCTTCTCCGGTACGTACTTTTACTACGTTTTCTACATCGTAAACAAATATCTTACCGTCGCCGATGTGTCCTGTGTAAAGAACCTTCTTAGCTGTCTCAATGACACTTCTTACCGGAACCTTGCTTACCACGATGTCTACCTGAACCTTAGGCAAGAGATTTGTTTCAACCGGAACACCTCTGTAGTATTCGGGCTTACCCTTCTGGATTCCGCATCCCATTACGTGAGATACTGTCATACCCGTAATGCCAAGTTCCATCATTGCATTCTTAAGAGATTCAAACTTTGCTTCCTTGCAGACAATCTCAATCTTAGTGAACTTATCTGCACCTTCTCTTACAGTCGCAGGCTTTACGGGAGTTGAATTGTCTTCAACCTTAACTGCCTTTGAAACAGGAACATCTCCCATTATATCGCCGTAATAATCAGCCGCCGTTGTATCAGGCTCCATAGCTATTCCCGCATATGCACTAAGCAATCCGTGCTCAGAAATATCAAGACCTGTTATTTCTTCCTCAGCGCTTGCACGAAGTCCGATTGTGTGCTTCAAAATCTGGAATACTATCGTAATAACTATGCCAACATATACTATAACCGATACAAC
>USLC01000003.1 GCA_900555375.1 uncultured Eubacteriales bacterium | reverse complement strand
GCATCTTGGAATCCCACTTGATAATCTAAAAATAAATTTTTTTACCCCTAATTCCATTCCTTTTTCTAAATATTTATTAAAAATGGGGACAAACGTAGACAAGATGGCAACACCAAGCACCATATCAAAAAACAAAAGCGGAATCTGAGTCGCCGTGTTTATCATATCCGACTCCATTCCCTGACCGTAAAGCCTTGCCACAAGCATTTCTCTAAGCAGGCCCATAACCTTTGCAAGCATAATTATGACCGCCATAATGCTTATGGTTGCCGCCGCTTTGCCGCCCCGATTCTTCTTTTCAGACATCTGTTTACCGACCTTCCGTAAGCCGCGGCAAGTTCTTCAATCATACGATATTTTGCCGCATACTATATTAACTCAATTATAAGTATACAACAAAATTATAAAAAAGTAAATACCCCACGTAAAAAGTTACAGAAATTTAAAATTTATACTGCTTTTTCTCACACATACCGACTTGTCCGCATACTATAATATCGGGCGGACAACCGTCCGCCATAATAAAGAAGGGAGATTTTTATATGGCAACCTTTTCAAACACAGCCACCCTGTCATATAACGGCATTACAACATCCTCAAACACAACCGTAGGCGAACTTTTAGAGCAGCTGTCAATCAGCAAAACCGCAGTAAGACCCGAATATTCGGTCGGCGATGATATAACCTATATTATCAGCCTTACAAACTCGGGCACGGCTGCCCTGACCGACATCACTCTGACCGACGACCTCGGTTCGTACACGTACGAAGGTCTGACCCTTACCCCTCTTGATTACACCGATGACTCTGTACGTTACTTTTCGGACGGGATTCTTCAGCCCGCGCCGACCGTAACCAAGACGGACAACGGTATTGAAATTAGCGGAATAACCGTTCCGGCGGGCGGAAACGCGGCAATAATTTACGAGGCTCTTCCCAACCGCTTTGCCTCACCCGAAGCCGACGGAAAAATCACAAACACCGCTCTGGCACGCGGAAACGCGGTTCAAAGCGAAGTAAGCGCGTCCGAGACGGTAAGCGCCTCTGCGGACGCAAAGCTTTCCATCACAAAATCGCTTAACCCGACATCGGTTGTCCCCAACGAACAGCTGACCTACACCTTTGTTATCAGCAACTTCGGCAACACCGCCGTAACAGCCGATGACGACATCGTTATGACCGATGTTTTTGACCCGATTTTAAGTCCCATCACCGTCAGATTCAACGAGACAACCCAGACCGAGGGCGAATTTTACACCTACGACGAAGAGACGGGCAGCTTTGCTACCCTTCCCGGTCGGCTGACCGTTCCCGCAGCCGAATATACGCGCGACCCGTTAACGGGCGAATGGACGGTTATCCCCGGAACAAGCACCGTTATAATCTCCGGCACGGTATAAGATAAAAGACCCGGACAGGCAAATATCCTGTCCGGGTCTTTTAATCAACTTTAATTATTTGTTGATAAGTTCCTTCAATGCCTTGCCGGCTTTAAAAGTAGGAACCTTAGCGGCAGCTATTTTCATTTCAGCACCTGTCTGAGGATTTCTGCCTGTTCTTGCAGCTCTCTCTCTTACTTCAAAGCTGCCGAAGCCAACCAGCTGAACCTTATCACCCTTCTTAAGTGCGTCCTCAACCGCGCCCGTGAAAGCCGCGAGAGCAGCCTCTGCATCTTTCTTTGTAAGGCTTGCATTTTCAGCGATTACTGAAATTAATTCCTGTTTGTTCATTTCAAAAACTCCTTTAAATTAAAATAAAAATTTTATTCAATGCATATATTCTACTATAAAGTTAAAAAAATTTCCACAACTTTTTTAAAAATTTATACAACTTTGTATGATTGCACAATTTTTAAAAACCGATTATAGCAATTTTGCTTATAAAAAAGCTGATTTTGTCCGTTTTTATCACCTTTTTTGAATATTTCGGCGCTTATTGATTGGGGTCATTCATACGCATTTCATTAAGCTCCTGCCTTGTTATCAGAACCTGCCTCGGTTTTGTCCCTTCGTACGGGCCTATAATTTTATACTTTTCCATCTGGTCGATAAGCTTTGCCGCGCGCTGATACCCCATTTTAAACTTACGCTGAAACATCGCCACGGATGCCTGTCCGTTTTCCAGCACAAACTCAACCGCCTCATAGAACATCTTGTCCTTTTGTCCGCCGCCGCGCTCGTCATCGCCGTCTGTCTGCATCTCGGTATTTGCGGCAACCTGCTCGCGTTCTCTTTCGATATTCTCGATAATCGATTCGTCATAGCTTGCCTCATACTGGCTTTTGATATAATCTATAACCGCCTCGCGCTCTGCATCGGACACAAAGTTTCCCTGAACCCTAAGCGGTTTTGCCGCACCGCGCGGACTGTAGAGCATATCGCCCTTACCCAGAAGCTTTTCCGCCCCGATACAGTCAAGAATCGTACGGCTGTCTACGTTTGACGTGACCGCAAAGGCGATACGCGTCGGGATATTATTTTTGATAACGCCCGTAACAACGTTTACTGACGGTCTCTGCGTGGCGATTATCAAATACATACCCGCGGCTCTCGCAAGCGCGGCAAGGCTGTTTATCGCGCCCTCTACCTCGCTTTTTGCCGCCATCATAAGGTCGGCAAGCTCGTCTATAATTATCACAATTTCGGGCAGCTTTGCGTCAGGCTCTCCTATCTCATCCATAAGCGCGTTATATCCGCTTAAGTTTCTGACCTTGTTTTCGTTAAGCAGCTTGTATCGGTTTTTCATCTCGCCGACAGCCCAGTTAAGCGCCCCCGCGGCGTGCTTCGGGTCGGTTACCACGGGTATCAGAAGGTGCGGGATTCCGTTATACACGCCAAGCTCTACCATTTTGGGGTCAACCATTATCATCTTTACTTCATCGGGTCTTGCCTTAAACAAGATACTTATTATAAGCGAGTTTATGCATACGCTCTTGCCCGAGCCCGTCGCGCCCGCGATAAGCCCGTGCGGAAAGTCCGCTATGTCGGCAACGACGCAGTTTCCGCTGATATCCTTGCCGAGGGCAAACGCCGTTTTTGACTTGAAGTTTCTAAACCTCTCGCTTGTAATTACCTCACGTATCGGTACGGGGGTCGCGACCTTGTTGGGAATCTCTATCCCGATGACCGACTTGCCCGCGACAGGCTCTATACGCACGCCCGACGCGGCAAGGCTTAAAGCGATATCGTCAGATAAATTTGTGATTTTTGACACCTTTACGCCCGCGCCCGGCTGAAGCTCAAAGCGTGTAACCGTCGGGCCTTGCGTGATATTTACTATTTTTGCCTCAACCTTAAAGCTGTTTAAGGTCTCAAGCAGGCGATTTGCCTTTTCCTCAAGCTCTGCCTTTACCTCGCTGCGGCTTTTGGTGCGCGGCTTGGGCAGCTCTAAAAGCTCGGGTCGGGCCAGCCGATACTGAATATTCCTCGGTTTGTTATGTTCTGTCTCGTCTATCTGCCTTTTTATCTCTGCTTCGGGCGTCTTTTCCTCCGCGTCCTCTGCTGCCATTCTTCTGCCTGCGGTCACGGCTCTGTCAAGCGGAACGCCCGCGTCAACAGCCGCCTTTGTAAGCGGGTCAAGCACGTCCTCAAGCTTTGCCTCGGACGGCGGCTCAAAATCCGTGCCCTCTTCATTTTCAACAGGCTTTTCGTAATTTCCGTTCTCATCGGGAAGCTCTGACAGCACCCCTGTTTTAAGACTGTCTATGTCAAACGGCAGGTCGCTTGTATCATCTGTCGTGTCAATCGCCTCGGCTATGTCACTTAAAACATCGCTGTCCTCTGTAAGTTCAAACCGTCTTGGCGTTTTTGCCTCTTCATCTGAAGTCCCGCCGTCCACAACGTCTTCTCCTTCAAAGTAACCGCCGAAGAACCCTTTCTTCTCTTTTTTATTCTTCTTGCCGTCTTCGTCATCGAGCGGAATGTCAATTTCTTCATTTTTGCGGCGTTTCAAAAGCTTTTGTTTAACCGTATCGCTCTGAGCCGAATACTCGGGCAGTTCAAACTCGCTGTCTGCCACATCTCGGTAATCCTCGCCTCTGCGCTTTATCGCGCCGCCGATACCTCTTAAAATCTTTTCAATCGAGACCCCGGTCAGTAATATAATAAAGATAATTTCCGCCGCGATAGAGACAACCCATGTTCCGGCGGGACCGATAAGCATATTAAGCGCTCCGCAAAGTCCGCCGCCGATTACGCCGCCGCCGCTGCTGTTTCTGCCGCCCTGCCACAGCGCCGTTATGTTTCCGATAACCGTCTGCTCTGTAAACGAAGTATGCCCCGTTGCCATAGGTACGATTACGGACGTAACAAGGATTAAAAGCGAAAGCAACACATATCTGAAGGCATTTTTCTCGCCCTCTTTATCAAAAAACGCCATAAACCCCGTAACGATAATAAAAATGCAGCTGATGGATATCGACATTCCGAAAAGCCCGTAGCATACGTCCTTTATAAACTTGCCGACGGTTCCCGTCGTCTCGGTCAAAAACGCAAATCCCAAAAAGATTCCCAGGGCGATAAGCACAATCCCTTTTATCTCATTTGAAAGCGTTTTTGTTCTGCCCGCCGCTTTTGCAGTCTTTTTATTACCCGCGGCTTTTTTGGAGACGGACGGGGTTTTTGCCGTCCTTTGCGTTGCCGCCGATTTTTTTACCGCTCCGCCTCTGCCTGAAGCGGATTTGGTTTTCTTTGTCTTTTCAGCCATAATTGTATCTCCTGTCCGACTTATTTTAAAATACGCCAAGCGCATAGTTATAGCATTATATTTAATTATAACATAATTAAGTCGAAAGAAATATTACAATTGTGTATCATTTAAAAGAAATTTTGTCGAAGTTAGTATCCGCGCCTGATTTTAAGAGGCGGATTTCCGCCCGAACGGTTTTAAAACATTCGGCAAACTACAGTTTAAGCCAATCGGCAAGGCTTCTTAAAAATATCTGAACCGCGCTTATCTTTTCTACCCTTTCCGCCGCGCACAAATCACGGCGCGCCGCCTCTTCTCCATCTATTGCGTAGACAATCTCACCCAGCTTTTGCCCCTCTTCAAGCGGGGCGTTTACGCTCTCCTCCATTTCAAACCTTGTTTCAATCCTGCTTTTGTTGCCCTTTTTTACTATAAATCCGCTGCCCGATATCCTTGGCGCAATCTGTTCTTTTACGCCGCCGATAACGCGCACGTACGGAACCGCCGTGTTTAAATCTTCATCGCTTGCCACCTCGTAATTTGCAAATCCGTAGTCAAGCAAAGCCGAAGCCGAAGAAAATCTGTCCCTTGTTGTCGGCGCGCATATAATTACCGCGATAAGCTGCATTCCGTCACGCATTGCCGTTGCCGAAAGGCAGTATTTTGCCGCTCCCGTTGAGCCTGTTTTAAGTCCGTTTGCCCCGTTGTAAAAACGTATCAGCTTATTTGTGTTTGAAAGCCCGAAGCTTCCGTTTCTTAAGCTGTCCATCCATATGGTTGTATAGTCAAATATCTTGCTGTGCTTTAAAAGCTCCTGCGAGATTCTGGCAACGTCTCTTGCGCTGCTGTAATGCTCGGACGTTTCGTCAAGTCCGTTACAATTTATAAAATGCGTGTTTTCGCACCCAAGCTCTGCGGCGCGCTTGTTCATACGCTCGACAAAAGCGCCCTCGCTTCCCGAGACGAACTCTGCCATAGCAACCGCCGCGTCATTGCCCGAGGCAACAGCGATTGCCTTTAACATATCATTTACGCTCATCTGCTCGCCCGCCTCAAGAAAGACCTGCGAACCGCCCATCGACGCGGCGTACTCGCTTGTGGTGACCATATCGTCAAGCGAAATCTTTCCGCTGTCTATCGCCTCCATTATAAGAAGCATAGTCATAACCTTTGTTACGCTTGCAATCTGAAGTCTCTCGTCCGCGTTCTGCTCATATAAAACCTCGCCCGTTGACGCCTCTGTCAATATCCCCGATTTTGCGTTTATCAGCTGCGCCGAAACATCGGTATCAACCTGCCGCGCGGGCTCGGCGTATACTCCTGCCGATATTAAAAGCATTATAACCATTATAAATGCGGCCGTCTTTGTATGTCTGATTCTGTTCATTCTTACAATCATTCCTTTCCGCGGCGGCGACCCGAAGTATTTCTGCATTTCGGTCTGTGCCGACAGGTTTGTTTTTATTAATAGCCTATGCTTGCCGACTAAAATTATACACGTTTGTAAAAATAACGTAGGTTTTGGTAACTTTTTATTAACTTTTCGTTACAATACAATAACATTCTTGCAATTTGTAAAGTTTAAGGTTATAATATATTATGTATAATTAAAAATTAAATAAGAACAATGAAATGTTGGTGAAAGAATGGAGCTTTTGCAAAACATAGATAAACTTAATAACACCGAAGCCGACTGCCCCGTAAGCATATACGGCTGCAAGCTTTTGTCCGACTCGGAAAACGTCCGCGTTCTGCTTCACATAAAGCTTAAGGCGTTGGGCGCGCCCGTATCGGGAGTGCGGCTTGATATATGCTGCTACGGCTCTGACGGGTTTAAGCTGTCGGAAATTCACGATATCCCTTACAAAAGAGGCGGTATCGAGGTTGAGGTTCCGTCCTTGATGACAGCCGCGGCGGCGGTCATTGTCCGAAGCGCGCATTTGTCGGACGGTTCTGTATGGCACAGCGACGCGGAATTTTCGGCTTCGGCAGAGATTGCGGACATCGGCGAGGCGTATGAAGATACTGCCAAGCTTGAACCCGTATCACCGATTGAGACCGACCTCGGCGGTGCGGAAGAACCCCCGAAGACTCGCAGCGAAAAGCGCGAGGCACGCAGACAGCGTCTGCGCGAGGAGGAGGAAATCCGCGAGTTTATCAAGCACGACCCGACCGAGAGAAGAAAGCGCATCGCGGCGAGAATTGTTACGTTTATTATTATCGCGGGCGCGGTATGCGGCGGATTTTACGCGCTGAAATACAATAAAGATTCGGACACGGTATACAAAAAGGCTATGAACCTTTATAACAGCGGAAAGTTTGAGGACGCGGTAACAGCGTTTGAAAACGCCGAGCAGTATATCTACTTTGGCGATAAGAAGAAAGAGCTTGACTGGAGTTTGGCTATCAGCTATGCAAGACAACGCGATTTTTACAATGCCGGCAAATACTTTAAAAGCCTTAACGGATATATGGAAAGCCGCGAAAATTACAGAAGCATAACAGAGGCTTTTTCGGGAATATCGGCGGCGGGCAAGGCTCACACCCTCGCCTTAAAGTCGGACGGAACGGTTCTTGCCGCGGGCAGCAACAACAAAAAGCAATGTGACATCTCGGACTGGAGCGACATAATAAAGCTTGCCGCGGGCGGAGACCACTCGGTCGCCTTAAAGCGCGACCTTAAGGTTGTTGCAACAGGTGACGACACCTACGGTCAATGCAAGGTTTCGTCCTGGAAGGATATTTCGGACATTGCGGCGGGCAGCGGTCACACCGTCGGCGTTACAAGGCAGGGCAAGGCGGTTGCTGCGGGCGACAACACCTACGGTCAATGCGATGTCGGCAGCTGGTCGGACGTTGTTTCGGTCAGCGCAGGAGACACGCACACGGTCGGCTTAAAAACCGACGGAACGGTAGTGGCGGCGGGCGACAATTCGCACGGGGAATGCAGCGTAGGCGACTGGAACGACATCGTTTCGGTCTGCGCGGGCAACGGCTTTACCGTCGGGCTTAAATATAACGGAAGGATAGTCTTTGCGGGCGATGACAGCCGCAGCGTCTCTCAGGCAACAAAGGTTAAAGACGCATACTTTATCTCCTGCGGGGCATACAACGTGCTTGTCACCGCGACGGACGGGCACACCACCGCCTACGGAGACAACGACTCTAATCAATGTATGACGGATTTATGGAAGAACATTGCCGCCTCTTGCGGAGGGGAACGCCACAGCATCGGAATCACCGCCGACGGAACGGTCTGCGGTGCGGGTTCAAATGACAGCTCGCAGCTTGACCTGTCCGCGTGGAGCGGTATCGGAATCCCCAAGTCAACCGTTGCCATACGCAAGGGTTCATAAATGCAATAAATATTAATTTGGAAAGGAATATATAAAATGGATGTTTTTGTTGAACAATTGGTTAAAAGGAGAAGAACCTCGGGCGATATTGTAAAAATTGTTCTGTGCGTTCTTGCAATTCTGCTGGTGCTTATGGCTACCCCCATTCTGATAGGAATCCAATACTTCGGCTCGATTGCTCTTCTGCTCTGCGTGGGACTGATATATCTGCTTTACAACGTGCTTATATCGGTAAACTTAGAGTACGAGTATGCATTCACCAACGGCGCGCTTGACATCGATAAAATTATTGCCGCACGCCGCAGAAAAAGGCTTACTGATTTAAACGCGCGCGAAATAGAGATAATGGCAAAAACTTCAAACCGCGCCTACAAGAGCTATGCCGAAAACCGCGGAATTAAAAAGATATATGCCTGCACCGCCCCGACGGACGAAGATGTATTTTTTGTTGTATATCAAAAAAACAACAATAAATATATGCTTATCTTTAACCCCGATGAGAGAATCCGCGACGGCTTTCGCCGTCTGAATCCTCAGAACGTATTTTTAGACTAACAAAGAATCAAGGTATAAAAGTATATGATTAAAACAGGAATTGACGTAATCCAGATTTCAAGATTTTCACAGATGAAAAATATTGATCTGTTTAAAAAGTACGCATTCACCCTGCGCGAGCGCCAATATTTTAACGGAAAGAAAAATCCGTTTCCGAGTATCGCGGCGGCTTTTGCCGCAAAGGAAGCCTTTGCAAAGTATATGGGAAGCGGCTTCAGGGGGTTTGGCCCGCGCGATGTTGAAATCCTTCACGACGAAGTCGGCAAGCCTTACATTTTGTTTATGCGCAATCCGATAAACGCAGACGTAAGTCTCAGCCACTCGGGTGACTGCGCCGTTGCCGTTGTATGCGGCGAAGAATATCATATCGGCAGATATGCCGATTTAATCAAAAGCTATCGCTCGATGCTTCCCAGACGCCGCCCGTCAATGAACAAGGGCGACTGCGGAAGGGTCTTGATAATTGCCGGCTCTGACGGAATGGCGGGCGCGGCGTGTCTGTGTTCTCAGGCGGCAATCCGCTGCGGAAGCGGTCTTGTCACACTTGCCGCGCCCGAATGTATACAGCCGGTCGCCGCGGCAAAGCTTACCGAGGTTATGACATATCCCCTCCCCTGCTGCAACAAAATTCTTGCCGAGGGGGCGGCGGCAAAGCTTGAGGGCAAGCTTTCATCGTGCGATGCCTGCGCCATAGGTCCGGGCCTCGGCAAAAGCGACGGCGCGCGCGAGGTTTTAAGCGCTGTTCTTCAAAACGGCGCGCCCTGCGTTATTGACGCAGACGGCTTGAATATTCTGGCAGAGAATACAGAGCTTTTGCAAAATCGCAAATGCGAGGTTATTTTAACCCCTCATCCGGGCGAGATGGCAAGGCTTACCAAAAAAACAATTGCCGAAATACAAGAAAACCGCTCTGCCGCGGCGGCAGAGCTTGCCGCAAAGTATCGCGTGTACGTTCTTTTAAAGGGCGCGGGAACGGTTATCGCCGCCCCCGACGGCGAGCTTCACATTAACACAAGCGGCAACAGCGGAATGGCAAGCGGCGGAATGGGCGATGTTCTGACGGGGGTTATTGCATCGCTTTTGGGGCAAGGGCTGTCACCGTTTAACGCGGCGGCTCTCGGCGCATTCATTCACGGGTTTGCGGGCGATATCGCCGCGGAGGAAAAGGGCGAGTACGGCTTAATCGCAAGCGATTTAATTGAAAAGCTTCCGCTTGCCTTAAAAGAACTTTCGCGCGGCAGAACCGCAAAGCAGTATTAAACAGAAATAATTTTATTACAGAAAGTCGGTCTTACTAAAATGGAACATAATAATCGAGCTTGGGCAGAAATAAATCTTGACGCAATAGAAAATAACATAAAATCTATAAGAAGGCACGTATCCGAGTCGGCAAAAATCCTCGGCGTTGTCAAGGCGGACGCCTACGGTCACGGATACCTTGAAGTAGCAAGAACCCTTCTTGAAAACGGCGCGGACGCGCTTGCCGTCGCGTGCCTCGATGAGGCGATTCAGCTTAGGCGCTGTTACATTCATTGCCCCATACTTATCCTCGGTCACTCGGGCTGCGAGGACGCCGAAACGCTGGTCTTTTATGACGTTATGCCCGCGTGCTTTGACTTCAGCCTTGCAAGCGCAATGTCGGCGGCGGCGATTCGCCTCGGCAAGGTCGCCAAAATACATATTAAAATCGATACGGGAATGGGGCGCGTAGGCTACCGCTTCGCAAATGATGAGGAAGCCAACAAGCGCACCATTTCCGAAATTCTGCGGATTTCCAAGCTGCCGAATGTTGAGATAAACGGAATCTTTACCCATTTTTCGGTTGCCGATGATGACGATGACGAATATACTTTTTTGCAGTTTGAAAGATTTCTTAAGGTGTGCGGAATATTAAAAGAAGAGGGTCTTAACATTCCGCTCCGCCACTGCGCAAACAGCGCGGCGCTTATCCGCTTTCCGCAGATGCACCTTGATATGGTGCGTCCCGGAGTTATTTTATACGGGCTTAATCCCTCGCCGTTTGTAGATTGCAGCGCGCTTAAGCTTAAACCCGCGATGACCCTTAAGGCAAAAATAACCAACGTAAAAACCGTTGAAAAGGGTTCAAGCATAAGCTACGGCCGCCGCTTTATAACCGACCGCGAAAGCAAAATCGCCACCGTTCCCGTCGGGTATGCCGACGGATATTCAAGGCTCCTTTCAAACTCGGCTCAGGTCATAGCGGGCGGAAAATTGTGTAATGTTGTCGGAAACATTTGTATGGATCAATGTATGATTGACGTTACGGATGTCAATACTATTGCTATCGGCGACGAAGTCATTTTGTTCGGCACGGGCGATAATATAGAATTACCGGTAGAGAGCCTTGCCGACAAAATGGGGACGATTAACTATGAAATCCTTTGTATGATAGGCAAGAGGATTCCTCGAATCTATATACGAAACGGCGTCAAGCAAAAAATGCACAATTATCTGCTTGACTCGCCCACTTCGGAATGATTTAAAAAAATTCT
Organism: uncultured Eubacteriales bacterium; assembly: GCA_900555375.1. Lineage (GTDB taxonomy): Bacteria > Bacillota > Clostridia > Monoglobales > Monoglobaceae > UMGS1820. Next base: position 11,605 of record USLC01000003.1, on the reverse strand, counting down.
CCGTTGGCTTCGACCGTACATAATCACACGTTCGTTGCCGCAGGTTTGTCCAAAGATTATGTACCAAAACATCTCAAGCCGCGTATAATGCAGATGAGAGCAAAGGATACAATCTTAACTTGCGGAGCGTGAATATTTTGATAGTAAAAAGAGGAGATATATACTACGCGGACTTAAGTCCGGTTGTCGGCTCTGAGCAAGGCGGCGTAAGACCCGTTCTGATTATCCAGAACGATATCGGCAACCGCTACAGTCCGACGGTTATTGCTACGGCTATTACTTCTCAGATAAATAAAGCCAAGATGCCCACTCATATAGAGATAGACGCGGGCGGCTTCGGGCTTTCGAAGGATTCGGTGGTTCTTGCCGAACAGATAAGAACGATTGACAAAAAAAGGCTGAAGGAAAAGATAGGTCACATAGACGGCTCGCTTATGGACAGAGTAAACGAGGCTCTTGAAATCTCCTTCGGTCTGACCTGAAACCACAACAATTATTAAACCTTAATTATATACTTAGGAGGGCATTAATTATGAAAACAAAGAAGAGTAAACTGCTTAAATTCGGAATCATTCTCGGTCTCACTCTGGTTGCCGTCAGCGGCTTTGCGGTGTTTTCCGAGCCGGGCGGAACAGATGACCCCGTTGTAACCAAAAGCTATATAGTTGACAAAGTTGTGCCTGAGATTAAGGCGTATGTCGACCAGCAGCTTGGCATCGCGTCATCGGGCGGAACAGTTACAGCCAGACCCTCAACCTTTGTGGTGGTAAACTTAAATGCGGGTCAAAGTATAATCGGCGAAGCGGGAACCGAATTTATTCTGCGTATGGGCAGCGGAACTGTTATTGCGACGGCAAAGGGCGGACTTGCCGATACAACATCGGGCTATGACCTTGCAAACGGAACTCCGCTTCCTTCAAACCACCTTCTAATAATTCCTGTTGCCGACGGCAGAGGCTTTAAGGCTTCGACCGATGCAATTGTGATGATTAAAGGCGGATATACCGTTAAATAAATGCCAATAAGGCGGCGCATATCGCGCCGCCTTTTATATTTTAAAGCATAAGAAAACTATAAAAATACTAATTTGTAAAATGTAGAAGAGTAAATTTATGAAAATTACAGCTCGAACCGTCCTTCTTCAAGAAGACCGAGTTCTTCTGCCTTTGTCTTGTCCACAGCCCTTTCCGAAATCAGCTTTTCTATCAGCTTTTCGCCGTCGGGTTCTGCGACAGACAAGGCGCGATACGAAACATTAACCATCTCGTCACGGCTCAGCCTTTCCACCTGCGAGACCCTTTTTGCCTCGCGGCTTGAAAGCAAGCCATACTCTGCGGCAACCAAATCCACATTCTCGGGCTCGGCATTGACATATCCCAAGGCTCTCATAACAAGAGTCATATACTCCGCGCCGCTTATCGGTTCTTCGGGGGAATATGTATTGTCTCCCGTGCCTTTGGTTATTGAGTTGTTAAAACAATATTTAACATACTGAGATGCCCAATGCTCTTTGGGTACATCGGAAAAAATTTCTTCAACAGGAGCGGTGAGCGCGGCTGATTCTTTTGCAAGAAGCCGCGTCAGCATTGTTGCTGCCTCGGCGCGCGTAAATGTCGCGTCAAGCTCATATCCGTTCTCCGTTCCTCTGAAAAGTCCGAGGCTAAACAGCTTATCAGCGTCCTGTGTATAGCTTGCCGCAAAGGAAGGAAGATGTAGAAGAGCTGCGGCAACTGTCAAAGTTAGTGTTGTTTTTAAAAAATTTCTGATTTTCACGTTTAAACCTCCGTACTATTTTCTGAGACCCTTTAAATCCTCGGGGAACAATCCCAAGGCTTTTGCAATGGTGTCTGTGTCATCGTTAATCGCATCCATATAGAAGAAGTTAAGCAGCGGTCCGACATAATCAATTTCGTCCAAGCCAAACTTTAAGGTTTCATCATTGAAGTTAAATTCAAACGAGCTTATCCCCGTTCTTGCCTTGTCGGAGAAGTTTGCCGTCATAGAAGCCGTGTCAACAAACTCCAGCTCCCACAAACCGTTTACCTTCTTTACCTCGCGCCAGCCTGTGTAAGACTGATTGCTGCCCACATTTCCGCCGACCGATGAAGTCATACCCTCGGGCTGTCTCCATACCGAGTCTCCCTGGCGATAATACTTTGTTCCGCTGTTTCCGCTGACTTTAAGAACCAAGTCATCAATCACTTTTTTAACCGTATCAGTTGCGTCATCGATGATTTTCTCTTCCATAAGGAACATCTCAAACTTGGTATTTCCGTCGGTCGAGATACCCTTTAAGCTTTGCGGGACGTTAATTTCGATTTTATCGATAATCTTTCCGTATTCATAGCGCGTACCTTTTATGGCAAGATTATTCCAGTTTCTCATAACCGAATGTTGATTTCCGTCCTCGTCATAATATCCGCCGTTTTGAGTTATACTCTCTTCCTTGGTAAGCCCCCAATACTCCTTTCTCATTCCAAGCATTGAGGTGTTGAGAGACCCTCTTGCGGCGCTGAAAAGCTTAATCAGCCACTTTCCGTAATCATCGGATTTTGCTGCGCTTTCCATCTCATATTCCACGCTGTCAGCCGTCATTGTTCCAAGCATCGTGGTTGAGGTCTCCCATACTTCAAACCCGATTTTGGTAAGCTTGTTATCATTTACCGCGCCGCGGAGCTGATAACTTTCCATATTGGGTTCTTTGCGTCCGTAATAGTTGTACGCCTTTCCGTTTTCAACCCTTCCGTATATGCTGAATCTAAGCAGATTTTTGGTTGTTTTCTCACTTGTCATCTCTTTTGTGAGCATATACTTCCAAAGGGTAACGCTGTCTCTCGGTCCCGTAAGGGTCAGCGTAAAGAAGTGGGTTGTATCGCCGCCCGAATAGTGCTTAAGCACACCCGTAATGCTTTCGCCGTCTGCCGCCAGAGTTTTGTACAAATCGGTCTTTTCTGTCTTTTTATACTTGCCCGAGAACTTAACCGTTTCAAGCAAAACCGTTTTATACTCTTCATAGGGCTTGGCATAGCTCTTTTTTATCGTTCCCTTTTCGGGCTCAAAGACATCATAGGTCATATATGTTGTCTCTGTTTCTTTTACATCCCAATCATCATCGTCTGTGTCTTTGCTGTCCGTATCTTTACTGTCTGTATCTTTACTGTCTGTGTCCTCTGTGCCGGGATAAGGCTTGTTGTGCTCATTAAAATCATCTACCATATCCTGATAGTCTTTGTCAACCTTTTCTGCCTCTTTTGTTCCCACCGCCGCCGAAACCCAGCCGTCAACTCCGTCATCTATAAATAAACAGCAGCGCCTTAATTCCTTTTTTTCAACACCCTCGGGTATATACTCTTCAAATGAATTCTCGTTATATACTATCATTTTTGATGTCGCGGTAAAGTTGCCCGAATCCGTACGGCTTTTCGGGTCGTAAGAATACATTCTTATCATTCTTCCGCTCTCGCCCCATATCATATCAAGGGCTAAATAATCATTTTCTCTGTAGCCTAATCTTTTTTCAAATTGTTCTTGCCTGTATCCGACAACAAATTCTTCTCCGTTATCTCTTCTGTCAATTCTGTCCCAGATACTGCAACTCGTTGCTACATTTGAGATATAGTATTGACCAAGCCCGCTCCAGTCCGAGCTCCCCGTACGTCTCCGAAGACTAAGTGTTATTGATTTACTGCCGGAATCTACCGTCAGCTCAGGGACTCCATCTATTAATACAGCAATCGAGCAATGCCATACCCCATTGTCTGCATAGTCATACAAAAAATGGTCTGAGAATCTGTCTGCATTGATGTCAAAAGAGCATCTGTATCTAATCCAAAGGTCTCTTTCAGTTATAACGCCAAAGGCGCACATTGACACACACATCACTCCTGCTATAAAAGCCGAAATAATTCTTAAAGCCTTTCTTAAACTCATAACGCTATCCTCCTGAATATTTATTATATTTAAAAGGCAAGATATCCAAGCAAAAAATACTTCTCAGACTTGCAGCCGTAAAGGGGAGCAGCACGCTGTTTATATTATTTTGTTTTAATACCTTGCCGATTAAACTTTTTAAATTATTTAAACTATTGTAATCAACTTATAAACACTCAACTACCTGACCGTCAAATACCATTCCCGCATCTCCGCCATAGCCGGAATATAAGTTTTCTGCGTCTATCCAAGTGTCAACACTTCCCTGCGGGTCCATAATCTTATATTGATGCGTTCCGGTATTAACACCGTAGATAACAACATATCTTACCGAGCCGGAAGAGGCGTTCTCAAGCTTTGCAATTATCGCCTGACCTGTCTTTAACACGCCAAGTACTGACTGCTCGAACCCATCAAGTGACACGGTTCCATTTATAAAATTATAGCTTTCCTTGTTGCCGCAATAGAAGTATGACGCTAACTGCGCTGTCTCTTCAATGTCACCTACTCTTGTTAAGTGACTGCTTCCAAAGGCTCCGTTTATTCCTTGCGCAAGGCTTAAGGTTGACACAGCCGAACCCTCACGTCTTAAGCGCGAGTTTGCCATCATTTTTGCGCAAGCCGCCCAATGCCAGTTGGCATTTGCATTGGGTTCCATTATAACGGTGTTTAAAACAACTGTATCACCCGCTGACGCAGAGCTTCCCGTTACTGTCAGCGTAATAGGCTGACCTGTCGAAGCCTTGCCAAAGAACTCCATTATAACAGTATATGTACCGTTCGGCAAGGAGGCAAGAGTCTCAGCAGTAAACGGAAGCTTGTTTGAGCCGTTCATAACAAACAACTGCGAATTATCCGTCACTTCTTCTCTGCGATACTTCATAGAGCCAACCCTGCACGTTACCTCGGCAAGGATACTGCTCCAATAATTGTTTATGTTAAACGTATCACCTGCATTATAACTTAAATTTACCGGATTGTCAAATTCTGCATAAAAATCATCTGCTGCTACATACAACCTATACATACCTTCAAGAAAATACGCGGTATCTCCCAACCCGCTTGAATCAACCTTTACGTAGTATGTTCCCGGGTCTATCTTTACGTTTCCTATGTATGCATTTGATGTATCTTTTGTCGCCGTTGCCAATACGTTTTGGTTGCTGTCATACAGCGAAAGATTATATACAATTCTGTCAACCGCACTTAGCCCGGCAAACAGAATGCGCGGCTCTGTCGTTGTAAACTTATAAAAATCCGCGTCATTTTTGTGCAGCCACGCGTCATTTATATTGTCATCAACACCCTCGATTTGCGTTGCTGTCTCAAATGAATTGTTTTCCTCATAGGTATCGCCTGTGCTTGGGCTCATAACCTTAACTCTGAACTTATCACCCTCAGACAGCGGTTTTATAGATTCTGCAGAGTAAATGTATACAAAGTAGTCATACCCCGGCTCGAGAGTAAATATAAACGTCTTTGTTTGTCCCGTGGCTACCTCCTTTTCCATCAGCTCTGACCTTAAGTATCTTGTGTCATCTGCCGCCGCCCATACCTTGCAAAGCTTCATCACCAACGCGTAATCAGACCTTCGCTTTGCACCTGCATCACTTGGCGAATTTTCGACCGAGAACCAAAACTTTCCGTTTTCATTTGTATTATTGATATAAAACAGGTCAACATCTCCCACATAGTCTATGGTCTCGCTTTCCCACTCGTTATTCGGCATACGCGATTTATCTTTCCCTATCATATCCGTAAAGTAGTTATCCTCATCGTTCTTGTACTGAGTGGCGGTTATTCTAAGCTCTGCCCTTCCGCCTATATAACTTTTTGTGCTGTTTTTATCCGTAAAGTAAACTGCATAATACATTTTGCACGGAAGAGACTCAAACGTATATGCCGCCTTGCCCGTTGCATAAAGCGTTCTGCTGTAATAAGGCTCTTGATAACCTCCGTCTACATACATCGATGTCCACGTTTCGATATTTACACAAAAATCTCCGCCTGTTACCTCAACATAAAAGGGCATTGTCTCCCAAACATTAAATGAGAATATCATATAAGGCGTATCGCTATCTTCTTCACCCGAGATAGAAAGTGTTCTGTCGTCCAAAATATTATAAACCGTTTTATCACCTTTACTCGTAATCTCAGAAACGGTAAATCTTTGGTCGTTTCTCCATCTGCCGTGATTCTCATAATCGTGTATTATGGGCGGCACTCTGTTTGGCTTTGCGGCAAGCTCTTCGGGCTTATAAATCATATATCCGGGCGTATATACGTTTCGTTCTCTTCCGCCCTCAAATGTAGATATAAATCCTTTATAATCATATGTAACAACCGCGTCGTTTGTATATGCAAAAATCTTATAGATCTTATCCTCGGGCAATGAGTTATAAAAGTCGGGTAATTCTTCGGGCATAATCGTGTAAGAATTTCTTGTATGCAAATACTCGTATTCATTACCGTCATTTACAATAATCTCTTCGTCCTCTTCATTAAGCTCGATAATATGAAGCTCGACCGCCGCAACTCCGTCAAACTCTTCTACGGGTTCAACCGATACGTTGTTTGGCATATCAGCCGTTTTTGCATATGTCCTTACTATCCGAACATACTCGGTATCGGTGCCGTCTTTGCTTTCGGTTACTTTTACATTAAAAAACTTATCAAGCTCTACATCTGTCAACACAACTTTATAATCGTCCGACAGAGTGTTTGAGTATATGCTGTCTTGTGTATAATAGTCTGTTATATCCACTTTTACAGAATCAAAATCCGCTATTCTTTTTAAATAGTCAAATTCAAGATTCATATTGGAATAATAGTCAACGTCAGACGTTATTCTAACGGGAAAGTCTCCGTACATATACGGCGAATCCTCACCCAATGCATCTGTGTTCCAGCTTCCCTCATCTATATCTCCCTGTGTATAAGTTATGACGCTGTTGTTATTTACATCGTCAATCTGATATACAACTTCATCTTGTGTGTTATTAACCTCCTCTGCCGCAAATACAGGAACGGCAAAGCTGCTTGATATTATGGCTGTACATATAAGCCCTGATAAAAATCTGTTTACTTTCATAATCATCTCCCTTTCTTATTTTACAATTTGTTGTCTTTTGCTTTAATTTTTAATGATTTATCAGAAACCTCTTGACATTTATGAACTTTTCCTGTATTATTAAGTATGAGATTTCTGTTTTAAATCATTTTTCAAGTTAGCCCCTTGTTATTGATTTTTGCAGGGGTCTCACTTTTTTTGATTTTTTAAGGTTTTGCCTTAAATCAAATTTTGTCTTTGGTACCTTTTCTGTGTTGGTATCACCTCGCCTTCAACATTTGTTAACTAATTTACCTTTTTGAAAGCTGCCAAACCTTTAGGCTGTTCCGGCTCGTAGAACGGGCATACACACGATGAATTAGCTGAAACCGTAACAAATACAAATGCAACAGCCGCCAAAATATGTCCATACTTAACAATGCCTTTTTTTATTGTGTCTTTAATCTTACGCATATTTTCACCTCCCTGCTTTTAAACTATTATCTTTTGCTATAGTATAAACCATAGAAAGAATAACCGTAATTTGTCCCATCAGAAAAGCTGCGGCATAGTGTTTACTTTGGAATACAAAACTCATTACCAACCATAAACATATCTCAAGTATAACTATCGCTCTGCTCACCTTTCTGTAGATGTTTTTTTCTTTAGTACTCATTGTCCTGTTCTTATGTACAATAGGTGCAAATAAAAAAACTGTAATCACGTCTAATATACCTGCGATACCTCCTGCATATATTATATATTCTTCCGGCATAATTTTTAATATAAGTGTAAAAATGCCGTAAGCTGCAAGAGATGTTAAATAACACTTCATTTTTGTATCTGCGTGATATCCTCCCACATAAATTCTAAGCGGAATAAACGCCAAAAAGAATAATGTTGTTTCTATGAAATTATTCATAATCAATGCTATAATAAATATACTTGCAATTTGCAGAATTGTTGAAGTCATTATTTCTAACCCATAAGAACATATTTCTAATTCTTCTGTTTTTATGCAATTATTTTTAACCAGTACTTTGGCAATCTTTTTTGACACATCCACCTAATTTATTACCTCAATTCTACTATTTTTTTGTTTTCTGAATTATATCACATTTTTGGGGTATTTTTTTATTTGGTGCACAAACAACAGTTTTATATGCACAAACAACAAAATAAGCCGACAAATAAATGCCGACTTATAATAAAAACGAGATATTTTATAAAAATATGTATAATTTTACATAAAATTCATTATCAGTTTGTTCTATATTTATAATCCCATTATACCTTTTTAGAGCTGACCTGATATTTTCTAATCCAAATCCGTGACTGCTTTTATCCGTCTTTGACGTTGTTAATATGTCTATCTTCTTATGAACACACGCATTTGAAATTTTACATATCAAAGATGTATCATACACCATACTGATATTTATATATCTTTCCTCAACAGCAAGCTTTTCGTTTGCCTCAATTGCATTATCCAATGCGTTTCCAAAGATAACACTTATATCTTCCGGTTCCATATTAATATGTTCGGGTATATGTAAGTTGTATTTAAACGAAATATGTTTGCTTTCAGCCAATGCTTTTTTTGAATTTAGTATTGCATCTAAGGTTATATTTCCCGTATCAATTTCGTTACTGCTTTTAACATTATAATCGCTTATTTTGTTTAAATACTTTATTCCGTTATTATAATCTTTATTATTAAAAAATGCGGTTAACGCAATGCAATGATTCTTTAAATCGTGCCTGAACTTTTTTAGCTGTGTTTGCGTCAGCAGTATTTCATCTATATGCTTTGTCTGGGCTTTCATTTGTTCTTCTAAGGCTTTTTGCCTTCCCAATTGTTCCGTTTGTTTTAACATACTTTCGTATAAATATAATGTAAAACATACGCTAAACAATAGCCCCGCAGAACTTATAATCGCCAGATTATTTATGCTTTCATTATGATTATTATATGACAAGTGAAAAAATGTAAACACTGTAAGTAATGCCGTTGAAAAAATTATAAAGTACATTGTCCAGTATGTTGGCGTCTGTTTCACGTTTGGATTACTTTTTACACATATAAATTTTACAATAGCATACGACAAGGTTTTAGATAAAACCGTCCCTAATAACCTTGTTGTTTCCGAATTAACAATATCCGCAGTTGATACCCCCATAAAAAATGCCAAAGCAAATAACATAACTATCTCAGATAGACCTGTAAGGCATACTGAACTTACAGATAGCACCAATCGAGCAATTGTTTTGCCCCGACATATGTATGAAACAATAAAAACTGATAATGTCATTCCAATAGCGTTATACACGCCGTATTTAAAAAATGTATTACTGGCTGCAATCATCAAGGCAAGTACTATTGTTGCAATAATACTAATCCAGCCCGGTACCTTTTCACGACCTCGCATAAACGTTTTTATAAGCATAACCGATGTAATTGCTTCAACAGTACTTGAAAGTAATATTGTTATTATATTTATCATAGCAGATACTTCCTTTCTTTATATTTAATAAAGCTATCCATAAAATCTTTTTGATACTTCCTTCCTATCGGGATAATCGTATCTGTACCATAAAGATATATTTCAGAGCCTTTAATCTTTTTGACATAACCTAAGTTTATAATGAATGATTTATGTACTTTAGAAAACACATCTTTATCTATCACTTTTTCTAACTTATTTATTGGTTGTGTTGTTTTATATTCCGTATCATTTGTATGGATATACAAATAATGAGCCTTACTTTCAAAATATATAATGCTATCACAAAAAAGTCTGACTTTGTTTCGGTTTTCAGAAAAAATAAATGTTTTCCGCTCTTGTGATAACTTTGCGAATATGTCTTTAATTGCCTTATTTATTTCGTCTGTGTCAATTGGTTTAACCAAAAATCGAAACGGCTCACATTGAAAGCACTCTTTCATATATTTTGTATGGCTTGTTACAAATACTATTATGACATACTTATCTATCTCACGTATTCTATTTGCCGTCCTTATCCCATCAAGTTCTCCCATCTCCATATCAAGAAATATAGCATCATAATCAGCCTCATATCTCTCATATCGAGAAACTATTTCTTCACCGTTCATAAAAACATCATAGTCAATTTCTGAATCGGTTACTTTATCAAATATTTGTTCTATTTGATTAATATATATTTTTTCATCATCGCAAATTGCTATTTTTACGTTCATATTAACACCTTCTTTTGTGTTGCCGCTATTTTGTTTAATTAATACCACTTCTGCTCTAACGCTTCGATGCGTGACAGATATTCTATCAGGCGCATAGTATTGTTCTCATAATCATACTCGCTTACGCCCCTTTTAATTGTCAGGTCTAAAAACAGCTTATTGCAATTACAATTAATGTAATCTATATGCTTTTCAAGTATAACATAGATAGAATTATGGTCATGCCCCTCAACTATCTGCGAAATATGCGGATAATTGTAATATTCCGCGCCTTTGCCTTCGCGCGGTATTTCATAGGCAACAAATTGCAGCTTATCCAATGATAAGTCCGGTTTATTTTCTCTCAGATAATGACCGATTGATACCTTCATCATTCTTCGGGTTATCTCACTTATCAAATTAAAATCGATTTTTACGGCTGACATATTCTCTTCCAAAAAGCTGCACATCTCAGAAAACGTCATCTTATTTCCTGATTTAACCAACGGTTTATACAGCTTAATCAATCTTGCAATATTATCCATAGTTTACCTCTTAATACAATTAGTTTTCCGCGGCGGCGTTTATCTCTTCCGCATAGCGGACGGTCTCCATTGCGTCGCGGCAATATTTGTCCGCGCCGATACTGTCGGCGTATTCTTGGGTCATAACCGCTCCGCCGACGGCAACCTTGCACCACGGTGCGACGGTGCGAAGCTGTTTTATCGTCTCTTCCATTGCGGGCACGGTGGTGGTCATAAGCGCACTAAGTCCCGCAAGCGGAGCTTTGCTTTCCACAACCGCCTTGACAACATCTTCGGGCGGAACGTCCTTTCCCAAGTCGATAACCTGAAAGCCGTAATTTTCAAGAAGGAGTTTTACTATGTTTTTACCTATATCGTGAATGTCTCCGTGAACGGTAGCAATAACAAACCTACATTTAACCGTCATACTTCCCTTTTGGGTCAGCATATGTGATTTTATAACTTCAAACGAGCTTTTTGCCGCTTCGGCACTCATCAGAAGCTGAGGGAGGTAGACTGTCTTTTTTTCAAAGCCTACCCCCACCTTATCAAGTGCGGGTATTATATCCTGTTTTACTATCTCAAGCGGCTCTGCGGATTCAAGAAGGTTTTTTGTAATATCCGCCGCCTTTGTTTTTAAGCCCTGTGCCACCGCCTTTTGAAGCTCTGACGCGTACTCTGCCGCGCCCGCGCCCTCTGCAGCGCTCTGCACGGGCGCTTTTGCCGAGACAACCTCTTGCCTTGTTGACATAAAGTTTATATACTCGACAAAATTCTCGTCCATTCCTTTCAGGGCGCGGTACGAGTAGTACGTCTTCATCATATCGTCCGAGTACGGGTTCATTATCGCCGCCGACAAGCCGTTTTCAAGCGCAAGCGAAAAGAACTCGCCGTTTATCGCGC
>USLC01000002.1 GCA_900555375.1 uncultured Eubacteriales bacterium | reverse complement strand
CCGTTGCCGTTTTCATCATAAAGTGACTTTGCCGCTTCATAAAGCTTGTTAAGTGTTTCCTCGTCCTTAACCTCAACCTCGTAAACATTTTCATCTGTTTCCGATTTAGTCAGAGTATACGAATCATCAAGTCCGAGATATTCAGGAGTAATAGGTTCATTGACTGGAATAACAGTATAACTGATTTTGAAATTATTTTTTCTTGATACAAATGAATCACCTGTATGTGTGTCAGAGTAAATTATATTTGCTCCGTCATCATAGATAATTGCATTACCATTTCCAGCTGCAAATGCCGTCATGCTTAATGTTCCCAGTATAGCGGCTGAAGAAACAACTGCTAAAGATGAAATAAGCTTTTTCATAAATATCCACTCCTTTAAATGTCAATTTTTGTTAATTATGCTGCAACTAACCTTATGCTTATATTATAATGCATAGGTACTGATTTGTCAAGCATTTTTTATAAAAAAGTTAAATCCGATCACACAGAAAACTGAATTGCACAGAATGCCGCATAAATCACAAGAAGCACTATGCCCTGTGCACGGCTTAACCTTCCGCGCACAAGCGCGGGGATTGTCATAAATGCCATAACAAAAAGCATAACAGGGATATCAAGCACAAGCGATGTGTTAAATCCGCCGAGGGTACTGCTTTGAGGAATCGTAAACGGGGAGCATATAACAGACAATCCGCTGACCAGTACAAGATTAAATAAATTTGCACCAACAATATTGCCGAGCGAGAGTGCTCCGCGCCCCTTAATCAATGCAGTAATTGCGGTGACAAGCTCGGGCAGAGATGTGCCGAGGGCAACAAATGTGAGCGCGATTACAGATTCGGGAACACCCATAGCACGCGCCAAAACGGTTCCGTTGCTTACAAGCAGCTTTGCCCCCACGGCAATGAATACCGCTCCTACCGCAAGCAGAAACACCTCTTTTGTAAGAGGCTTGTCCGCTTTTTTATCAGCCAAAGAATCTTTTGCATCCTTTAAAGCGTGTCTGACGGTAATAATCATATAAACAACAAATACCCCAAGCAGAACAAATCCCGTCGTCCTGCCGAAACGTCCCTTAAAATATGCCGAGAACACATATATTGCGGCAGCGATGAAGAAAAATATTACCGGAATTTTAAATGATTTTTTATCAACGGTTGACGGAATAACGGTGATGACCAGTGCCGCAATAAGTGCAGTATTGCAGATTACCGAGCCAATGGCATTGCCGTAGGCAATCTCGCCGTGCCCCTCTAAAGCCGAGGTTACCGAGACCATAACCTCGGGTAGCGTTGTTCCGATTGACACAACCGTTGCCCCTATAAGAATCTCGGGCATATTAAAGTGGTGAGCTATTCCCGTTGCTCCGTCCACAAACCAATCTCCGCCTTTTATAAGACATACCAAACCGACAGCAAATAAAATTACAGCCAAAAACATAATTTACCCCCTTATCAATTAACCGAGCATTCCGCCCACAAAAATTTCTATACCTATGGCAATCAGAATAATTCCTCCGAGGATTGCCGCTTTATTGGCAAGCTTTGTACCAAACTGCTTGCCCAAAACGATTCCACCGAGAGAAATGAAAAAAGTAACCGTTGCAACTATAAGAGAACAGACAAGGGCTTTAACCACTCCGTACTCGGCAATGGTGAATCCGACCGAAAGAGCGTCTATTGAGGTTGCAACACCCTGAACCATCAGTGCTCCAAAGCTGACAGCGGGTTTTTCACCGCCGTCTTTTGAAAGGATTCCCTCTATAAGCATCTTGCCGCCTATATATAGAAGCAATATCAAGGCTATCCACGGTATCAGTTTTTGAAAGGCAGTAAAATACGACACAATGGTATGAACGCAAACCCAGCCGAGCATCGGCATAAGCGCCTGAAATGCCGCAAACACGGACGAAACGGCGCACATCCTGCCAAGTCTCATCTTAGGCTCGTTAAGACCATTGGCAAGACAGACCGAAAAAGCGTCCATCGCAAGCCCCACCCCCAGCAGCACGCTGTTTAACAAAAAGGTAAAACTCCAGTTCATTGTTATTCTCTCCCATATAAAAATTTTATTCATAAAAAACGGGTACAGCACCCACGCTATACCCGAAATTATCCGAAAAAAGACAGCAAGTACAGCTAAACGGTTATACTTGTGTCTTGCAATTTAATACAAGCCAGACTTAAAAAAGTCAGTATGTTGACTTGTCACGCACGCAAGGTGCGCCTGCTACTCCCACATTACCAAGGAATATATTAGCACATTTTATCAGTTTTGTCAAGAATATTTTACGATTGCCTTTATCTTTTTAAACTGCGCCTCAGCGTCTGCGCTTCGTTTGTGTGTTTATGCCTATAACTCCGCCGACCGCACCGCATAAAATACATATTATTATTGTCAAAATTTCAGGAACGCCCATATGAATTTCGGCATATGCGCAGCACCCGACGGCAAACAGAAGAAAAACATATATAAAACCTGCAAGCGCCCCCGAGACAAGACCGTTCGCACCCGAATGTCTCGCCGCTCTGAATCCGCATATTCCCACACATAGATATGTAACAATCCCGGTGACAAGCTTTACGGCTTCCTCGGGCATAGAGGCAAGCGCCGCCACCCAAGATGCCGCAAAAAGCAGAGCAATAGTTAAAATAAAACCGACGGCAGTATTCTTTGCCATAAATACAGGGTCAAAGAAACGTCCGTCGGAAACAGCCTTATCGTTTGCCATATTATTAACCCTCCGTATTCTGAAGTAAGCGTTTAACGCCATTTGTTATGTTATATTATATTGAAGAGTTTTTGGTTATATGACAAAAATATTTAATTATTCAGCTTCGGTTTCCGAATCCTCGTCATCGGGAATCGGAGCAACCTCGCTTGCCTTGGCAGAGCCTTCTTTAATAAGTCTTGAAATGGCGCTTCTGTCAAGTGTAATATACGACTTTGTCGTTCCTATTCCGGATTCAAGAACAAAGACATCGTCTTTAATTCTTACAATTTTACCGTGAATACCTCCGATTGATGCAACCACATCGCCTACTTTAAGATTTGCAATCATATTCTGAAGCTTCTTTTCCTTCTTGCGCTGAGGGCGAATAAGGAAGAAGTAGAATACGACAAACATTAATACGAGCATCATAATCATTGAAATTAATGAACCCTGCTGTGTCTGTTCCATAATGAACCTCCTGTAAAATATATTATAAAGATTATTATACCTTTATTTCAACAATTTTGCAATACTTTATAACAAAAAAATTAAAAAAGTCTGCGCCGCAACGATTAAATCATTCCGACGCAGACCCAAAAAACAAATTAATAAATTATTCTTCTTCCGCCTGCGAAACGCGAGCTGTAGTAACTTCCGTCAATGCTTGTATATTTAACAACATCGCCGGTGTGCGGAGCGTGAATCATAATTCCGTTTCCTACATACATACCGATATGGCTGATGTAACCGCTTCCCGGGCTGCTGTAAAAGCCAACCAAATCACCGGGTGCCAAATTCTCGCGCGATATAGCGATACCGTTTTTCATCTGATCCTCTGCAACACGGTTAATCTTATAACCAAGCTGATTATATACATACTGCATAAGACCGCTGCAGTCAAATCCCGACGGAGAAGTACCGCCCCATACATAAGGAACACCGAGGAACTGAGCAGCCAAATCAACAGCCGCTTGTCCCGCACTTGAACTTGCATCGGGCATCTCACCCTCGAAAATCTTTATGTAGTCTGACGAAACATAACCCATAAGTCCGTCGTTGTTATACGCCACACATATCCATTCGGGTTCAACCCAATTTACTCTGACGTATGAGTATTTGGGAAGCTCTGCAATGACAGGAGCGTCCGTTGACGCATACTCTCTGACATTCAGACTGGTTGTATCAACAATTCCGTAAAACTGACCGTAATCTATCGGCTCTTCAGTTGCGTATGATGAAGTTACAGCAAAACAAGATATTGTCATCAATACACAAAGTAGAGCAACAATTCTTCTTAAACCTTTCGTAAAACAATTCAAAATAAAAACCTCCAAGTTTATAAAAGCTTATATTTATTCCGCGTCATCACTTCCTTACAATGTCTGAAATTTAATCTGTCGATTCAAGCGACAGACCCATTATACTACATTTTTGCGAAAAAGTCAACCTTTTGCCTGCTTCGAGGGCCGTTTGAGAGCCGATTTGGCAAAAACATGTCTTTCTCAATAAGCGAAATTTAAGCGTTTGCGCGAAATATGAACAATTTGTAAACAAATTTTATTTTTTCAAAAAACAAGCTTAAAAAGCATTATAAATGCGCAAATACGATATTTTATTTACATCGGATTTTGTCACTTGCCATACGAATGAATCGGCATAGTTTAAGCTTTATTTTATCAATTATATTTGTCTGTTTTATATCGCAACTAACACTTATTATAAGTTTTAAAATGTGTCCCGAATCAAGCGCACGCTGAAGTCCCAAAGTCCAATCTATTTATTTTCTATCACAAAATCCACAATTATTTATTTTTCAAAAGCTACTTGACTTTTATATAGTTAGCTTCGATACGCTTATTATACAGGATTTTTTGCTTTACTTCCTGACACTTTGTGTTCTGTTGTGTCAGATTTATTTATAATTTTTTCAACAGCCGCGCCGTCAAGCTGGTTAACGGTAACAAATTTTCCGTTATAAAACACTGCCCAGTTATTAAAAACGCAGGGAAGATTCTTTGCTTTTTCAAGCGAATCGACCAACACAAATTCAGCCGAAATATTTTTGCCGCTGCAATACGCCTTAAGCTTTTCAACTCTCTGAAAGACATACGGGCACTGATAATCATAGTAAACCGTCAGCTCTTTTTTGTCAATTTTCTGTTTCACCGACGGCGAAAATTTCGGATTGGTACCGTCAAATGACAAAGTCAGCAACTCATACCCGTCTGCGGTTGCGTCAACCGTTTTAAACCCATACTTTTTTGCAAATTTCTGATCCGAAAGCCAGTTTTTCTGTTTTGCCGAGCCAAGCATACATACGCCTGACTTAGCCTTTGCTTTTGCATCGTTTATACAATATTCCATAAGCTGCCGCCCATAGCCGTGCCCTTTCGGCACGCCTTGTACCCAAAGACAATATATATAATAAAAATTTTTGCCGTCTACCGGAACCCAAGCACTCTCGAGAGGTGCATATTCGATAAAGGCACAGCCTTTTATGTCAAGCTTACGGAAAACGTGTCCCTCTTTCAGCCGCTCCGAAAGCCATTTTCGCTTTGCATCTATGCCCGAGTGCGCCTTTGCACGGATAATACAGCACAAATGCTCGTCCGCAATATTATCCGCGGTCAGATTTACAAAATCCGCCTCCATATTATCTATCCCCCTGTCCCGGCCGAAACCGCTCATTTTCTGTCCGCCGCGCCGCCATTGTTAAAAGATTTCTCGGCAACGGGCAAGGCAACCTGTGTTATAAACAAGCTTTTGTCCTTATGCTGAGGCGGTCCCTCTATATAAATATGTCTGCACATACCAAGCGGCGCAAATCCGTTCTCCTCTGCATATTTAATCAGCTTATCCCTGACCCGCGGAAGTTCATCATACGCTCCGTGATGGTAGATACAGATAGCCCTTACGCGCGGAAGCCTTGTTATATTTTCGCCCGTACTGTGCGGCGGGACAACGGCACAATACCTCACTTCCTTCGGATTATTCAGCAAATACTCGGTAAAATACAGTCTTTTGGTTATATCCGCCCCGTATTTTTGCATTGCCTCAAAGGCAACGTTGCGCAGCACCGCGGTCTTTCTTGCAATATCCCCGACACACAATATTTGACAGTACACCGTCTGCTCTTCAAGATAAACCTCTTTAACCCGCTCAATATAATCGTTTGATCTCTCGTACAGTTTTTCGATATTCCGATTTATCTCATCACGCATCATCTCAAGGCGATGTATAAATGAAGCAAGGCTGACACTTCCGTCAAGATACCCGCGTATCTCGTCAAGTGAAAGCCCGAGTTTTTGTAAAATTCTTATAGTATGAATCTTGGTAAGCGTGTCCATTGTATAATATCTGTTTGCATTCTCACCGTTTTTAACATCGGGCTTTACAAGCCCCTTTGCCTCATAATTCAAAATAATTCTTCTTGTTATTCCTATCGCTTTTGCTATTTCACCTATTGAAAAAAGTCCGGCATTATTCTTCATTTTACTTCCCCTTGCAAACGCTTTTACCGTACATTAATGTATGATATATAATTATAATAATATAAAACCTCTGTAAATGCAAGAAAAATTTTAATATACTGTCTTTGCTTCGGGTATATATTGCATCCCACTTATCCATTTATTATATTTCACAAAAAAGTCGGAAAATTATTTTTATAAAAATAAAAGAGTCCGCAAAGCCGTAAAAACAATTCCTTACGGACGTTTAAATCTCTCTGCAGCCTCTTTTAGCTTTATCTTATTTTTATTCTATTTTATATCCGAAACGGCAATCGGCTCGGTCTGCTCAATACTGAACTTTTGTTCCATTACCTCGGCAAGCGCGGCAACCGTATCCTGAGACGTCAGAATGTTGACCGAACACTCTGACGCTGTGCGGCGCATTTTAAAGCCGTCGCTTTCTTTATCATTACCCTTTTTGGGGATATCTATTACAAGGTCGCACATACCGCTTCTTATTACATCAAGAACATTCGGCACGCCCTCGCTTATCTTCTTTGCTCTCTGAACCGTGTAGCCGTGCTTTTCAAGAAAGTCAGCCGTTCCCGTTGTTGAGATAAATCTGCATCCAAGCTTATCAAACTTTTCAACAATCGGCAAAAACGCCTCTTTGTCACGGTCGCACACCGTAAGCAATACATTGCTTCCCGCCCTTGGTATGTCAATCTCGGCGGCTACAAATCCCTTGTACAGTGCCTCAAGATAATTTCTGCCCACGCCCAGAACCTCGCCGGTAGAGCGCATCTCGGGGCCTAAGCTTACTTCAACCATAGGCAGCTTTTTAGTCGAGAAAACAGGAACTTTAACCGCAACCATCTGCGGCTCGGGATTTATACCCGAAGAGTATCCCATATCCGCAAGCTTTTCACCAAGCATAACCCTTGTTGCAAGCTCAATAACAGGCACGCCTGTAACCTTTGTGATATAAGGAACGGTACGGCTTGAGCGCGGGTTAACCTCTATTATATAAAGGTCGCCGCGGAACTCAATAAACTGAATGTTTATCATTCCGATGACCTTAAGCGCAACCGATATACGGCGCGTAACATCCATTATCTTTTTCTTCATATCCTCAGAAACATTCTGCGGCGGATATATCGATATACTGTCGCCCGAGTGAACGCCCGCACGCTCAAGATGCTCCATTATTCCGGGTATAAACACATCCGTGCCGTCACAGATTGCGTCAACTTCAAGTTCTTTGCCGTTTAAATATCTGTCTATCAGGACAGGATTGTCTTTATCCTTTTTAAAAGCGTCTTCAAGATAAAGCGTAAGTTCTTTTTCGTTATGGGTTATCTCCATTCCCTGTCCGCCGAGAACGTATGACGGACGCACAAGAAGCGGATATCCGAGGCGTTCAGCCTCTGCTATTCCCTCTTCCGTTGTCCAGACAGCTTTGCCCTTAGGTCTCTTTATATTAAGCTCTTCAAGAAGCTCGTCAAACTTTTCCCTGTCCTCTGCCTCATCAATCTGCTTCGGTCTTGTTCCGAAAATCGGAACATTCATTTCATCAAGGAAGTTCGCCAGCTTAATCGCCGTCTGTCCGCCAAACTGAAGTATAACTCCGTCGGGCTTTTCAAGCTCAATTATACTTAATACATCCTCTTCCGTCAACGGCTCAAAATAAAGTCTGTCGGATATATCAAAGTCTGTGCTGACCGTCTCGGGATTATTATTTATTATAATCGTCTCTATTCCGAACTTTTTAAGCGCGGCGATGCTGTGAACGCTGCAATAATCAAACTCGATACCCTGACCTATACGTATCGGGCCCGAGCCTATAACCAAAACCTTCTTCTTGTCCGATGGCTCTGCCTCGTTATACTCGTCATATGTCGAATAATAGTAAGGTGTAACCGCCTCAAACTCGCCCGCGCACGTATCTACCATTTTATATACGGGTAAAATTCCGTGATTTTCTCTGTACTTTCTGACCTCTGCCGCGGTACAGCCGATAAGCTGGGCTATTCCTTGATCCGCAAAGCCCATAATCTTATATCTTGTCATAAGCTCGGGCGTAAGTGTGTCTATACTATACTCTTTAAGTTCTTCCTCCATATCAACAATATTCTTTATCTTTTTAAGGAAGAAGGGATCCATTCCCGTAATCTGCGAAATTTTTTCAATTCTGTAATCACGGCGTATAAGCTCGGCAAGTTCAAACAAACGCTCGTCATCGGGGGTTTTAATTCTTCCTCTCAGCACCTCTGACGATTTTTCCTTTGCCGCTTCGCGCTCTAAGGTAAACTGTTTTATCTCAAGCGAACGCACACCCTTTAAAAGTGCCGCCTCAAAGCTGTTTCCTATCGCCATAACCTCGCCCGTTGCCATCATCTTTGTTCCCAATGTACGCTTTGCGCCATAGAACTTGTCAAACGGCCACTTTGGTATTTTGATTACGCAATAATCAAGCGCAGGCTCAAAGCAGGCATATGTCTTTCCCGTTACGGCGTTTTTAATCTCGTCAAGGCGATATCCAAGCGCAATTTTTGCCGCAATTTTTGCTATCGGATAACCCGTAGCCTTTGATGCCAGTGCCGATGAACGGCTTACTCGCGGATTAATTTCTATTACTGCATACTCAAAGCTGTTCGGATTAAGCGCAAACTGAACGTTGCACCCTCCTTTTATCTCTATAGAGTTGATAATATCTATCGCCGCCGTTCTCAGCATCTGATATTCTTTATCCGCCAGGGTCTGCGCGGGCGCAACAACGATACTGTCACCCGTATGAACGCCAACAGGGTCAACGTTTTCCATACTGCAGACAGTTATACAATTTCCGTCGCCGTCGCGGATAACTTCAAACTCAATCTCCTTCCAGCCTCTTATACATTTTTCAATAAGAACCTGCCCTACGCGTGACAGGTGGATTCCTTGAGCGGCTATCTCGCCGAGCTCACCCTCGTCCTCTGCTATTCCACCGCCCGTTCCGCCAAGCGTATAAGCGGGGCGAACTATTACAGGGTATCCGATTTCCTTTGCAAACTCTAAAGCGCCCTCAACCGTATTCACTATCTCTCCGCGAATCATCGGCTGATTTGTTCTTTCCATAAGCTCTTTAAAGCTCTCTCGATCTTCGCCCTCTTTGATAGACTCAATAGAAGTTCCGATAACCCGAACATTGTATTTGTCAAGGATTCCTTTATCATAAAGCTCGCACGAAAGATTTAAGCCCGTCTGACCGCCCATTCCCGCTATAAGGCTGTCGGGGCGCTCTTTTGCTATTACGTTTTCAAGCGTCTGAACAGTCAGCGGTTCGATATATGTACGGTCTGCCGTCTGCGCATCGGTCATTATTGTTGCGGGATTGCTGTTCACCAGAACAACTTCCGCTCCTTCCTCGCGCAGGGCCTGACACGCCTGCGTTCCCGAATAGTCAAATTCAGCCGCCTGACCGATAACTATCGGTCCCGAGCCTATAACCAAAACCTTTTTTATACTGTTATCTCGTGGCATAATTCTTCCTCCTACGCTAAAAAGTCGTCAAATATATTCCGTGTATCAAGCGGTCCGGGGCTTGCCTCGGGGTGGAACTGTACGCTTTTTACATCCACAGTCTTGCCGCAAATCCCCTCACAGGTTCCGTCATTTACATTTATGTACGATACCTCAAGCTCATCAGGCAGATTATCCAAAATATAATTGTGATTCTGAGAAGTAATCGAAACCTTTCCGGTTTTTAGATTCTTAACCGGCTGATTTGCCCCGTGGTGTCCGAACTTAAGCTTCCGCGTCTTGCAGCCCATAGCCAATCCGATGACCAGATGACCCATACATACGCCGCGCACGGGCAGAGAGCCTATAAATGCCTTGGCGATTTCAACCGTCTCGGGGATATCCTCGGGGTCGCCGGGGCCGTTTGAAATCATAAGCAAATCGGGCGAAACAGTCCTGATTTCCTCAGGCTTTGCGTTATAAGGAAAGACCGTAATCTTACAGCCGCGCAGCTTAAGCTCGCGCAGGATACCCTTCTTTACTCCCGCGTCTATAAACGCAACGTGCTTGCCCGCTCCCGGGATAGTATATACCTCGGGCGTGCTTACGCACTTTACCACGTCCGAATTATCAAGGCTGTCAAATCTCTCTTTTAAAGCCCTGTCCGATAACATTCCTATCTCTGTCGTGATTATGCCTTTCATACAGCCGCTCTCGCGAATCACCCTTGTCAGAGCGCGCGTATCTATACCTTCAAGTCCAACGATTCGGTTCTGTCTTAAAAATCCGTCCAAATCCATCTCTGTTCTGAAGTTGTTGGGATAGTCACACTTTTCTCTTACAATAAGCGCAGTAAGCGCAGGCTTGTCCGACTCCATATCTTCAAGATTAATTCCGTAGTTACCTATAAGCGGATAGGTCAGCACAACCATCTGACCGCAGAACGATAAATCCGTAATCGCTTCCTGATAACCCGTCATAGAAGTCGAGAAAACAACCTCACCTACTACGTCCTTTACATAACCGAAAGCCTTGCCCTTAAATCTCATTCCGTTTTCAAGAATAAGCTCAGCTGCTTTTGATTGCATAAAATCACTCCTTCTGAATTCATACTTCGCTGAAGGTCCTTGTGTCCTTCAGCAAAAACAAAGGGCTGTTGAACAAAAGTTCAACGCCCTGTTTCATCACTTTTTAAAAATAATTCACCCTTGCAATAGTAAGCGGAAGCAATAAAAAATTCAAACTTTGAAATGAACAAGGCGTTATTGTTTTTAACCGCTGTCATCATCTTTCAAATCTCCCTTCTGCTTACTTCATTATATTTTAACACGATATGACGGTTTAGTCAAGCATTTTTCAAAAAAGTTTATTATTTGGTTGTTTAGACAGATAAATCTCCCTTGCCGAAGTGTATAAATCGGGCATAACGCCGATTTCTTCGCTGCTCTCGCCTCCAAATACGGATTTAAGCATTTCTCTTGCCTTATCCGCGTCTTTCGTAAACTCCATACCGTTATTTTTATAACCCTTAAGATACCTTTCCGCCGCTTTTATAAACTCGCCGTCTGTATCAATACTGTGTGACGCGATAAGCGCAAGCACACATACCAAAGTCTGTCTGCGCCGAATATCTCCGCTTATTTCGCCAGCCGTGCAAATTGCCCCGTCGGAACGCATACTTCTGATAAGAACATCCATGCAGATACTTAATGCTTCCTTCGGAATTTCGCCGGACGCTTCGCCAAACATAGAAGACCTGCCTTTGAACACATTTTGCGCATACGCGGTTCCGCCTTCTATTGCCACACGCACAAAAGAAGGTATTCCGTCAAATTCGGCAAGATATACCGTCTCTGAATTTACCATGCCGAATTTAACCCCTATACTCTCAAGCATATGCTTAAGCTTCTGTACTTCATCGGGGCTGCAATGCTTCATTTTTTTTGTGATGCTTTTGCTCAGCGCATCAGCGTAAACAAGCTTTACAGGCGCAAAGCTTTCAAACTTATCCGTCAGGTCAAGGCTTATTTTTTCAAAACAGCCGTTTTTGCAGATTGTCACATACTTACACGGCTTACCGTATCCATAGTTTATATAAGCCACAACCGCGCCGCCCTTTTCCTTGGGCAAATCCAAAACCGCCGTTTCCGCATTGCCTGCTTCGATATAAGCATCGGAAATGCCCAGTCTGACATTTTCGATTATTTTTTTTGCTCTTTCGGCGACATTGTCCATACCGAAAATATGCTCCGTTCTGCCGCCGCACTCCTCTGCCGCCTTGGTAATATCGTCACGGCACGAAGTCGCTCCAAGCCTTACAATTATTATTCCGCTTCTATTCATATATCGGCATACCGCCGCGGGAATCAGCTCTTTCTCATTCGGAATATCGCTTGTTACCATAATCGGAATGGTGTCGCCGTCAAGTCTGTCCGCCGCCGCCTCAATCAGCCCTACGGGCGAGCCGCCCGTGCCGTCGATTGTATTCAGGTTTCCTATCAGTTTATCCGAACCTTGTGATACAAGCACCCTCTCTTTGTCATTGTCAAAACAAACAACTGCCGATTCCCCCGTATTAAACCTCGCCGACGCATATATAAACTCTTTAGCGGCAGAAGCAGCACCCCCAACAAGCGAACCGGTATTATCATATATAAACAAAATCTTTTTCTTTTTTGATTCGCACAGTTCAAAAAATCTGTCACTCGGATAAAGAGTGCAAATCATTTCGGTTTTCAGTCCGTCCGTCACCATAACCGCCGCATTTTTACGTTCTATTTCACCGATTTCCAGGCAAAAATCCCTGTCCGCGTTTATTCTTCCCGTTGACACTCTTACCCTGCGTCCCGTTCTTTCAACAGATATTATATGCGTGGGTGATTCCAGCTTTTTAGCCATAATATAAGGAAGAGTAATATCTATCTCCGCACCGCTTTTGCCTAAGCCGCCGCTTTCTCCCACCGCAAGCGGAATCGTCAGCTTTCCGCCGTCTTCCGTCCGTTTAAGCGGCGCGTATACACTAAGCCGCACACTAAGTCCGACACCTGCGCCGTCAACAGATAACAAGTATAAACCGCTTTCGGTTTTACGCAGAACCGCCGCTGTTTTGGTGCCGTTCAGCTGTGCCGCATACGCAGCCGATACAACCTTTGACTTTATAACCTCGTCCCCTTTAATAATTTTCATATCCGAAAGCTGCGCATTATCGGGCAGGGCAAACAAATACTCCGCACGTGCCGCATTGCTTTGCCCCCCAAATGTAAATTCTATTGTAAAAAAAGAATATTCAAAAAATATCTCACCTTTTATCCTGATATTTTCAAGCAAATTCAATTTATTTCACCGCACCTTTCGCCATTTCGGCACAGAAAAAGGATTTACGGCAAACACCGTAAATCCTTTGCCCTAACATTTTATATTATCTCGGCAATACGCAAAGAAGTTTTATCTTGCCCTCTGACATATAAATCAGAACGTTGCTCGGCTCAACCCCGTCATCCAAGGTCATAAGTCCCGCTATTGCTGCGCTTGTATCATCACCAATCTTAAGTTCAAGGCTCTTGCCCGTGTTGTCATAAGTAACAACCTTTGCTCCGCTGAACTTACTGTAGGTAAAGCTGTAAGCCTTTGACTTATCATATGTGTCTTTGTCTGCAGTCGTAAGCTTCTGCGGCGCAATCATAATTGTAGATGTATCGTCATCCTTTGAAACCACGCTGCCGGCTATAGTAACAAACTCTGCCTTTTCAATATCGGTTTCTGTCTTTGCCTCATCCTCGTCCTGCGTCAATCCAAACTTCTCATTGTCTACCGAGTAGAGAAGGTTTTTGCTGTCGATAATGGTGTATCCATCTTTATCGTGAATGATTCTGTAAACGTTACCTTTTTTAATCGAGCTTGTTGATTCTGTTGAAATCCACTCGTCATTTACTTCTGCTGTTGACTTGTCGGGGAAGGCCGCAACACCGGTAATCTTCTGCATATTGTCGCCGTTGTTTGTACCCTCTGAAACCTCGTTCACTACATATACAGGCGAAGCAGAGTCAAGCTTTTCCGCGCTGCCTTCTGTTGTAGTATAGTATACAACAACTCTTGCGGCATTTGTTGCCGAAACATCGTAAAACTCAACTGTATACTTCTGCTTATCCTTAAAGCTTGTTGAAACCGAAGTCTTTCTGAAAGAATCATAATCGCTTCTTATCTGCGGAACGGATATAACAGTTGCATTTGAAACGTTAATCTTTATTTTTCCGTCACTGCTTTCAAGATATTTTGAACTACTGTTGTATTTCATTTTCACAGCGTTGCCCGAGTCGAGATTTTCACCAAACACGCTAAGCTTGTCGGCAAGCACCTCTGTGCCCTTTGATTTTGTGTCAGCGGTAATAATCTTATCAACTACCTTCTTACCGTCAGCTGTCTTGGTCGAATATTTAACAAGCTGCTGAACATTCGTCTTATCATCCGTACCGGTATTCTGATTCTTTGCGGTTCTCTTAAGCTCAGCTACCGCATCTTCGCCCGTGCCGAAGGTTTGTCCGTTGATTGTTGTGCTCTTGTATGTCGAAACCTCCTCGGTTGTGCCCGAAGAATTTATTATCTTAAGCTTAGCGTCGCTGTCAAAGCCCTTGTTGGGGAAGCTGTAGCCTTCGATATATCCGTACTTGGTATTATCGGTCGTCGCATTCTTTGAATATGCAACGATATCGCCGTTAATGTCAAAGTAGAATGTTCCGCTGTCTGACATCTGCGGAGCCGACAGAGTTGTTGTTGCAGCCGCACCGCTTACCCACTGTGCAGCTTCGGAATACTCATATTCCTTACCGCCGATTGTAACTTTATCTCCGCCGCTTGTAGCCGAAACGGTTCCCGTAACCTTGTCTGTCAGGACAATAGCCTTTGTTGTAACAGTACCCGACTTGCTTTTAAGTACACAGATAATGTTTCCTGTAGAAATCGAGCTGAAGCTGATTTCCTTACCGTCTTTATTTACAATACTGAGGTTATCGTCTTTGTTTGTGTCAAGCACCAAAACCTTTTTGTCAGCCGGCTGTACATAATTATCTATAATCTGATAATTTGTAGAGTCTTTTGTCGAAACATAGTATATCTCATAAGCGGTGATATCCAATACATCGTACGCACTGTCGTTGTTTGAATCGATAAGCTTTATCTGACCGACTTTAGGAACAAGCGAGGTGTCAAACGCACCGTAATATTTGCCATTGTAAATAACCTTGCAGCCGTCTGCCAGCGTCAAAGTCTTTTCTCTGTCAGAATTTGACGAATCGTAATATTTAATCTGGCTGTTTGATGACTTGCTTGTCTCAATATCCTTTGCATTTACAACAATCGGCTCGTTTCCCTTTAATGTATAGAACATAAGGTTGCGTGTGCTTGAATTGTCGTTTGCATAATAGTATTCAACCTCGTAGCCAATATAATTTTTAAGATTGCTGTCAGTTGTTTTGTATGTAACAACACTGTAAGCTGTTTCATCGTCATCACGGCCGTTGATCTGAACCTCGTCATCGCGGAGGTTTGAATCCGCACCGGCAAGGCTTGTAACATCATTTGAATATACAACACCCGTACCCTTGATATATCCGAGATAAGAGCTGAGAATGGTATCATCGGTCTTTTTATCGTTTTCAACCAGCTTTACATCAAAGGAATCATAAATCAGCTGTGCAATGCACGCACGTGAAGCCGGCGTCTCGGCTTGTCCGATTTTGCTTGCTGTCTTGGTGATTCCAATCTGAGATGCAACCGATATATAGTTTGCATACCAGGGTGTAACCGAAACATCGATGTTTGAGCCGTAGCCCAATGTGCATACAATCATTTTTACAGCTTCTTCATAAGCAACGTTATCGCTCGGTCTGAAGGTTCCGTCCTCATAACCGTTGATAATTCCTTTGCCGTAAGCCGTGTTGATGTTAGGAATAGCCCAGTTGATATCCGAATTGTTATCATCTATATCACTAAAGGGCAGACCTGCTGCGCTTTTGCTTCCTGTGTCGCCCAGTTTAAGGCTTCTCATAAGCATAGCCGTAAATTCCGCTCTTGTAACGTTCTGGTTAGGTTTGAATGTTCCGTCTTCATAACCGTTGATTATTCCCATAACGCTCAATGTGTTCACAGCGTCATAGTAAACCTCGCTGTCATTCACATCCGATAATTTTTTTGCCACTCCGTCTGCTGAAACCACGGTCATTGCCATACAGCTGATAACCATAGTAAGCGACAGAACAACCGCCAAAAATCTTTTTGTGGTATTCATAAAACTAACCTCCAATTTTTCATATTTATACATTACCACTATTAATCTTTTGCTATCATTGTATCACCTTTGTGCAAAAAAGTCAATACAATTCATCAAGTTAAAGTTTTACAAATATGTAACGTATAAGTTATGCAACATTATTTTTTTATTTTTAATCATTTTTCTCTCTTTTTCCGCATAAACGAATCTTTAAGAACCTTTTTATTCGTCCTTATCAGGCAGACGCTTTGCGGACGGTTCGCAACCTCAATCTCATTTCCGTCCCCATCGGTCATATACTCTATTTTTTGGGTAAAAAAGCTTCCGTCGGGGCAGAGAAACTCAACCTCGTCACCCTTAAAAAATCTGTTCTTCTGAATCACCTTTACCATTTTTGTTTTTTCGTCATAGCCTTCCGCAACGCCAACCATATCATATTCGCGGATATACGAGCTGCTTGCATAGTGCTGCTCGGTTCCGCCCGGTCTGCCGAAGTAAAATCCCGTTGTATAGTCGCGGTGGCTGACTTTTCTAAGCTCGCTCAGCCACTCGGGATTCGGCTTCCACGCATCGGGGCTTTCAAAATAGCTGTCAATCGCGCGCCTGTACGCCGCAACAACCGTCGCCACGTAAAATTCAGACTTGACTCTTCCCTCTATCTTAAAACTTGACAGCCCGCTCTCTGTCAGCTTGTCTATATGATTTATCATACATAAATCTTTTGAATTATATATAAATGTTCCGCGCTCGTTCTCAAAAACGGGCATATACTCGCCGGGACGTTTTTCTTCCATAAGATAATACTTCCATCTGCAGGGATGAGCGCACGCTCCGCCGTTTCCGTCTCTGCCTGCCATATAATTGCTGAGCAGACATCTGCCCGAATACGATATGCACATCGCACCGTGCACAAACGCCTCAAGTTCAAGCTTCGGGTCGGTTTTGTCTCTTATCTCACCGATTTCGTCAAGCGACATCTCGCGTGCAAGAATTACACGTTTTGCACCCATCTCATACCACTTTTGCGCACTTCGGTAATTAACGTTGTTTGCCTGTGTACTTATATGTATATCAAGCCCGGGCGCAATCTGCTGCGTCATATCAAACATACCAAGGTCTGATATAATAACTGCGTCAAGACCCAAGTCTTTTACCTGATTCAAAAACTTTGCATATTCGTCAATATCCTTGTTATGAGGGATAATATTAGCCGTAAGATACACCCTGCGCCCTTTAGACTTTGCAAAATCCACGCCGCGCTTTATCTCTTCGTTTGTAAAGTTGTCTGCGGCAACCCGAAGTGAAAATTCTTCGCCGCCGATGTACACCGCGTCCGCACCGTAATTTATCGCTATCTTAAGCTTTTCAAGATTCCCTGCCGGAGCAAGAAGCTCGGGCTTTTTGTTTATACTCATTCAAATCCTCCCGTACTATGCTTAAAAGAGGCTGCTCGACACAGCCTCTTTTTCCTATTTGTATTCAACACCCATATATTCACATATACCTCTTGCAATAGCGTCGGCATAACCCTGCTGACTGCCCGGGTCGCTTAAAACCGCTGCGTCGGACGCAGTATCTATAAACGCCGTCTCAAGCAATATCGAAGGCATATTTGTATTTCTCAAAACCGCATATCTTGCCGATTTAACTCCTCTGTTTCTCAGTCCAATCTCATTTACCACGTTCTTCTGAACAAACGAGGCAAGCGTCTTGCCCGTGTCCGAGCCGGTGCAGTAATATGTTTCTATTCCCGTTCCGCCGCCGGCGTTACAGTGAATCGAAACAAACAAGTCCGCTCCGTTTCGGTTGCCAATCTCGGCACGGCGGTTAAGGCTCGCGCTTACCGACTCGTTAGAGACATTGTCTTTAATCGAATTTCTTGTCATTATTACGCTGAAGCCGTTTCTTTCAAGAACGGGCTTAAGCTTTTCTGCTATCTGATATGTGATATCCTGCTCGCGCAGACCGTTACCCGTTGCGCCGGTATCAACTCCGTTATAGTTATGTCCGGGGTCGATTGCGATAAGTATTCCGTCTGACGAACCCTTTGGAATATAAGACGAAATAATCTCATCTTCAACACCTGTGCCTGAATCGGGAGTTGTATAATTGTCGGAGTTTTCGTCCTCTCTCATATACTGCTCATAATCCTCGCCGTAGTATTGATAATACTTCCAGATCGAATCCTCTTGGCTCGGTTCCCATATTTCCTCCGGTGCGTATTTGGTTGACGCCGTCTTGCTGCTGTCATCGGTTTTAATAACCGAGGTTTTGTTACCTCCCACATCAACCGCGTGACTGCCCTGCGGAGTTTTGTCCTTTCCGCTTATAAGCATCGAGTTGTAGACAATCTGTGCCACAAATGCACGCGTTGCCGGCTGAGAAACCTCAACGTCTACCCCGTCAAGAAGATTGTACTTTTTAGCAATGTTTAAATAGCCCGAGTACCACTTTGGACCTACATTTGAAAGCGATTCATCACCCACGCCCGACGCACACACAACCATTTTAACAGCTTGCTCGCACGTTATGTTGCTGTTCGGCGAAAATGTGTCCGTACTCATTCCGTTAACGTACCCGTTTGAGAAGCAGTACGAAATATATCCCTCTGCCCAGCTGTCGGTTTTAACGTCTTTAAAAGGCAAAGCCGCCGCAGTATACGTATCCGTATAATTATTTGCACGGGCAAGAAATGCACAAAACTCCGCACGGGTCGTCTTGTCCGACGGGGCAAAAACTCCGTCACCTCTGCCCTGAATGACACCGTCGTTGCTCAATTTGTCAACAGCCTTATAATAAGATGCCGTAATGGGAACATCCGAAAACTCCATACCGAAAGCCGTACACGGAGCAAGCGCCGTCACAACCAAAACAGCCATCAAAACAGCTGCTGTCATAATACGTTTACGCATTAAAAATCCACCTCTGACCTTGTAATCTTTCTGAAACAAAATTGTAATAACTTTTTTCCAAGCAGTTAAAATTATACCACGTTTTCGCTTAAAAATCAAGGGTTTCCGTCATTTTTTTGCTTTTTATCGGCGAGTATAGTTATTTTTTATGCATAGTTTATATATTTTGATGAGCCGTAACATTTTTGTAACATTTTTAAAAATCCGCTTTATACTGTGCCGAATTATATTTCGCCCCCAAAATGTTGTGGCGAAGAGCATATCTTCGGTCACGGTCGGCAAGGCAGGTCAAAAGCGTTTATCCTCCGTTTTCGACAGTAATTTTTGTGCAACTTTTTATTGATTGACAGCGCCGCGCGATTATGTTATACTTTTATTTGTAAATTTTAGAGTCAGAGGTACTTTTTAAAATGATATCAGATAAAAAAAGCTGCTGCTTTACGGGACACAGAATAATTCATAAAGAACATATCGAAAGGCTTATGCAAAACATACCTTTAACTATTAAAGCGCTTGCCGCCGAGGAGGTAACCGACTTTATATGCGGAGGTGCGCTTGGCTTTGACACACTTGCGGCACAGCTTGTTATCGCCGCAAAAGACACCCTGCCCGACATAAGGCTTATTCTTGCCCTGCCCTGCAGAGAACAGTCTAAAAACTGGACGCTTGCCGCCCAAAAAAGTTATCGGGAAATTTTAAATTTTGCCGATGAAACCGTATATGTGTCGGACGAATATTATAACGGTTGTATGCAAAAGCGAAACAGATTTATGGTTGATAACAGCAGTCATTGCATATTTTATATGGCATCGCCGCGCGGCGGAACGGCTTATACAGTTAAATATGCAATTAAAAACGGGCTTTTGATGCATAATGCGTTAACAGATTTTATAAAATAAGAATTTTATTTTGAATTGAGTGCCGCAAAAATATAAAATATTTTTGCTGAATCCCCCCTGTCAGCTTGCGCTGACTTGTCTCCGCTGTCCGCTTCGGTCGGCGATAAGCGGTTGCCACCGGCAACCATCGCCCCTTTAGGCAAGGGGGGCAAAAGTGATGGACGGCATGAGGGCAAAGTTTGTCCTTAGGCAAGGGGGCAAAAAGGGGCAAAAAAAGAGACCCGAAATCGGGTCTCTTTTAAATTGCTTTTTTGCTTGCAATTGGCAATTACTTTAACGTTTATACGTTAAACTTATTTTGTTACTACATCATACTTACCAAAGTCATAAGCCTTGTAGATAACTACATCAATTGCCTTGCTATCAGTTTCACTCTTATAAACTCCTACTGCGAAGTCCATAAGACCAAGAGCCTGCTCGCCTTTATTTACGATTACCTTCGGTGTTGCACTGCTATCCTTAACTTCACCGGTAAACTTCTTATACGTTGAATCCGCATCCTTATCAAAGAGATCCTTATCATAGTCTGCATCTGATGCATCACCAACCGTAAGTTTGTTATCTCTCTTGTTCATATCGTATACATAAACATTTGCTTCAGAAGCGTTAATGTCATCATACGGAGCAGCAAAGATATAGTCACCACTTGTATTCTTAGAAGCAATCTTAAGCTTGCTGTTAGTATAATCATAAACAGGACCAAACTTAACTAATTTAGCGTTTTTTATAGTCTTTGCTTTAAGCGCACCTGCAGGACCTGCAGCTGTTGTTGATCTTGCATCAAATGATGCAACTAAGTTAAATTCAGTAATTATAGTTCCGTCACCGTTGAGTGAGAACTTGTAGATATCACCGGGCTGAGCAGTCTTAAGTGAACCTTCTGCTACATCTGTATCAAGCGCACTTGTCATCTTTACACCATCTTTGTAATAGGTAACAGAAAGTGTGTTTGAACCGTCAATCTGAGTCTGACCGGGAGCTTCAGCTATAACTGCAGAGCTTGTAGCGTCAGAAATTCCGCCTGTAGTGTTAAAGAGAACGATAGCACTTGCTACATCGTTATCTACATCATATACAGCTGCGACATACTTCGAATCAACCTTCTTCTTATCAGTATCAGCTATTGATGCAACTGTACCAACCTTAGAAGCAGTTGTAGAAACATCACCGGCTACAGTATATTTTTTTGTACCTGCAGTTACTGTAAGGTCAGACTTACCTTTAACAAAGAATACTACTGTGCTGTCATCAACAGAATATGTTGAGTTAAGAGTAATTTCCTTATCTTCCTCATTGTAAATATATCCTGCAGAAACATCGTTTACACAAAGAGTATTTTCATCCTCATCTGTCTGGCTAAATGTAACAGTCTTAATCTTGCCCTGTGAGTTTGTATCATAGGTTATAAGCTTGTTAGCAAAAAGTCCTGCAAACATTGCTTGTTCTTTTGCGTCCGAAGGATCATAGCTTGAATCCGGATCAAAGCCAGTAAAGTAACTCTCAAATGTTGTCTTATCAGCGTTCTCAAACTTTACTTTATCAGAAAAGTCGAGTTCTACTACCTTGCCGCTCTTATCGAGAACCTGCAGAGTAAGAACAGGATCAAATCCATCAGATACATACTTAGCCTGAATAGCATAAGCGTAGTTACCGTTTGATGCCGAAGATGTGGTAGAACCGTTCTTGTCATAAGCAACGATCTTGCCATAATCATCAACATAGAATACGCCTGCTTTACCTACTGACCAACCTTTGTCTTTATCTGCGCCATAGCAATCAACAGCTACTTCATATGTGTTGCCTGCAATTTTGTACTTCTTGCCATCATATGATGTTGTTGAAGCGCTTCTGCTATCGATTGCTCCATCAATCTTGTTAGCGCCGAGAACCTTTACATCATAGTATTTATTCTTACCGCTGTAGAGGATAGAGAGAACATCCCACTCCTTAAGGTCGGTGTAAGCAACTGCTTTGCCGTCCTTTGTAAGGTTGATAACTGTATCTGTTGCGTCCTCATCAAAGTCGAGTTCGATTTTATCTCTTAAGCTGTTGTAAGGTACTGCTTTAAATGTAACCTTACCGCTTGACTTAACTTCCTTAACAACTGCCGAAGAAGCAACGTCAACCTTAACTACATCATAACCGTTTGTTGTATCATTGTCGATAAGTGTAATCTGACCTGAGTACTGGCAGTCTTTAGTTACTTTCAATTCCGCTAAAGTAGCATTAAGGTCATTTGCACCAACCGCCTTATAGAAAACACCGTTGTAAATAACCGCTGCTTTTTCTTCTACTGTAAGAGAAGTGGTCTTGCTGTCATTTTCATTCTTGTAGTACTCAATCTTAGTGCCGTCAGCTTTAGCATACTTGTCAAGACCGAAGCTTTCAGTCTTGTTCTTGTTGCTTGCAGTTACAGCAATGATATCATACTCACCGCTTCTGTCAGTCTCTTTTGCATAACCGTCTACAAAGTAGCCGAGGAGCTGACCTGCGCCTGATTCTGCTTCATAAAGCTTGTTGATATCCTTTACAGCATAATTTGCATTATCTGTAGAGTAAACATCAGGCTTATCGTTGTTTTCGTTTCCGGTATTACGAGTACCGTCATACTTAACATTAACTTCTGCCTTCTTATCTGTGTCGATTGAATTAACAGGAGCTGTAAGTGTTGTAACCTGGTCACCGCTGATAACGCCCGCAAACTTCTTAACCTTAAGGTCTCTTGTTAAGAGAGTCTCGAAAGTCTTGTTGTTTGTGCCGTCAAAGATAGTGAACTCTTCGTCTTTACCGTAAGAGCTTCTGTCCATCAAAGGTGTGTCGATAGCATTGAAAGCCATCTGAGCAACCTGACCACGTGTAGCCTGTGCACCAACCGATGCGCCAACTACGCCGTCAAGAACGCCGTATCTTGCAGCAGCTGTGAGGTGACCTGTGGGGTAACCGCCGTTTGCATTAACAAAAGGTGTGTAACCAAGTGTTTCTACAAACATTTTAACTGCCTGCTCGTAAGTAACCTGATCCTCAGGACCGAAGTTACCGTCACCGTAACCGTTGATGATACCCTGACCTGCTGCCTGTGCAACATAACCCGAAGCCCAGTGGCTTGAAGGTACATCGGTAAACGGTGTAGCCGTCTGGCTAAGGCCGTTCAGATTCTGGATTCTGCATACTACTGCAGCAACCTCAGCTCTTGTGATTGTGTCGTTGGGTCTAAAGTCCATTACGCCGTCTCCATCCTTATCGTCACCGGTAAGAATATTGAGCTTGCTTAACATTTCGATTGCTTCGTAATAGTTGTCGTCTTCTTTTACGTCAGAATAAGACTGAGCAAAAGCAACTGATGTAACCATCATAGCGAAAACTGCTACCAAAGCAATTACTTTTTTGAGATTTCTCATTCTCAAATCCTCCTTAAAAATATTAATTTAATTTTTTTCTGCTTCACACGCGCCGGGGTTATCGGCACGCCCAAGTTAACAAGTACACACTTTTATTGAGTATAGTCATTAACTTAGTTCACATTATATCACCAAAAGGCGGTAAATGTCAATATTAATTTAAAATTTTAATAGTTTTGTAATATTCTTAACAAAATGTAACAACTATTTACCCGAATTATCAAGTGATTTTTCAACAAACTGCTTAAATAACGGGTGCGGAGACGTGGGTCTTGTCTTAAATTCCGGATGGAACTGTACACCCACAAACCACGGATGGTCTTTAAGCTCTACAATCTCGACCAATTTATTATTGGGAGAGGTACCCGCTATTACCAGACCCGCGTCCGCAAGCTTATCGCGGTACGCGTTGTTCATCTCAAAACGATGACGGTGACGCTCGCTTATATTATCCGTGTTGTACGCCGCTTTTGAGAAGGTATCTTCCTTTAAGACACAGGGGTATGCACCAAGGCGCATTGTACCGCCCTTGTCGGAGATATCCTTTTGCTCGGGCATTATGTCTATTACCGGGTACGGGGTATCGGGGTCAAGCTCTGAACTGTGCGCGCCTTCAAGACCCGCTACGTTCCTTGCAAATTCAACCACCGCAAGCTGCATACCCAAACATATGCCGAAGAAAGGAACTTTATTCTCTCTGGCATAGCGAATCGCTTCTATCTTGCCTTCGATTCCTCTCTGACCGAAGCCGCCGGGAACCAGGATTCCGTCAGCGCCCTTTAAAAGGTCTTCTGCCGTATCGGGGGTTACCTCTTCCGCATCAATCCAGTCGATATCCACTTCCGCTCCGCAGTCAAAGCCTGCGTGACGGAGAGATTCCGCAACACTTAAGTACGCATCGTGCAGGGCAACATACTTGCCGACAAGCGCGATTTTGACCTTTTTGGTCAGAGATTTTACGCGGTTTACAAGCTCCTTCCACTCTTCAAGGTCGGGCGGAGGGGCGTCTATCCCCAATCTCTCGCATACTTTGTCTGACAGCGACTGCTTCTCAAGCATTATCGGAACATCGTAAATCGTGTCGGCGTTAAGGTTTTCTATAACGCAGTCTGTCGAGACGTTGCAGAACAGACCGATTTTGGCTTTTAAGTCGCGCTCGAGCGGGACCTCGCTTCGGCAGACAATTATATCCGGCTGGATACCTATGCTTAAAAGCTCTTTAACGCTGTGCTGCGTCGGCTTTGACTTCTGCTCTCCCGAGCTTGTCAGATAAGGAACAAGGGTTACGTGGATATACATACTGTTTGCCTTGCCCACATCGCCCGACACCTGACGGATTGCTTCAAGGAAGGGCTGGCTTTCTATATCGCCGACCGTTCCGCCTATCTCGGTTATTACCACGTCAGTGTTACCCTCGTTTGCCACCTTAAATATATCCTCTTTTATCTCGTTGGTAATGTGAGGTATAACCTGTACCGTTCTGCCGAGGTATGCGCCGCGGCGCTCTTTTGAAATAACCGAATTATAAATCTTACCCGTTGTGAAGTTGCTGTTCTTTGTAAGATTTTCATCGATAAACCTTTCATAGTGTCCGAGGTCCAAGTCAGTCTCTGCCCCGTCATCGGTGACATACACTTCGCCGTGCTGATACGGACTCATCGTGCCGGGGTCAACATTGAGATACGGGTCAAATTTCTGGTTTTTGACCCGCAGGCCACGCTGCTTTAACAGTCTTCCGAGACTTGCTGCGCAGATGCCCTTGCCGAGGCCCGATACCACGCCGCCGGTTACAAATACATACTTCATTTCATTTCTCCAATCAATTAAGGTTCATTTTCCATCAAAAATCAAACTGAAAACAGCATATCGCAGTAGCTCGGGTACGGCCAGTATTCCGTTGCCGTGAGGGTCTCAAGCTTGTCGATGACCTCTCTTACCTCCTGCATCTTCCTGAACACCTTTTCATGATAGTAAACGATGAGCTTCTCACTGTCGGCATCGGGAACGGTCTCAAGTGCAGACTTAAGCTCCACGGTCTTGTCAAGCAGGCTCTCGTTGAGGGCGCTGAGCGTTCCGGCGAGCGCACTTTCCAAACGGCAGGGCGCTTCGGGCAGGGTATCCTTCTTGAGCTTGATGGTCTTGCACAGGGCGGCAACATTTTTCGACACTGCGTTCAGAATGCCGTGCTGCACCATGTCGACAAGCGTGGTCGCCTCGATGTTTATGACCTTGCAGTACTGCTCAAGGTGAATTTCGTGTCTGGACGCTATCTCGGCAGCGGTGTAAACGCCGTGCTTTGTCAGAAGCTCGATGTTCTTGGGCGAGTTGTAGGCAAGCAGCGCTTCGGCAGAGCTCACAAGGTTACTCAGACCGCGCTTCTCGGCCTCGGTGACCCAGCTTGCATCGTAGCCGTTGCCGCCGAAGATTATCCTCTTGTGCTCGGTGAAGGTTTTCTTTATAAGCTCGTGCAGGGCTTCGTTGAACTTTTCGGGATCTGCGATGCCCTCAAGCTCGTCTGCAAACTCGGAAAGGGAGTCTGCCATGATGGTGTTGAGGATGGTGGCAGGGCCTGCTATCGCTCGAGCCGGGCATCCTGAACTCAAACTTGTTGCCGGTGAACGCAACGGGCGAGGTGCGGTTGCGGTCGGTGGTGTCCTGCGGGATAGGCGGCAGAACATCAACGCCGATGCGAAGTGCTCCCTTGCTGCGCTCGGTGTAATCGGTCTCGGAAATGATGGAATCGACGATGGACTCAAGCTCCTGACCGAGGAAAATTGAAATTATCGCCGGAGGTGCTTCCTGAGCGCCCAGGCGGTGGTCGTTGCCGGCAAAGGCAACAGAGCAGCGCAGCAGCTCCTGATACTTGTCAACGCCCTTGACGAATGCAGCCAGCAGCAGCAAAAACTGTGCGTTCTGGCTCGGGGTCTTGCCCGGGGACAGCAGGTTCTCGCCGGTGTCCGAT
>USLC01000001.1 GCA_900555375.1 uncultured Eubacteriales bacterium | reverse complement strand
TGGAACAGTTCCCCAAAAAAGAAAAAGCATCCGGAGGAAGAAAATTTCTTGCCGGATTTGGAATATTTCTTATAACAGCAGGAGTGTTTTTGACCGCTTTCGGGATGTCTTTTAAAGTTATGATGTTTCCGAGAGAGAATGCATCGGACAAGAAAAATGCCGCGACAGAGACAGAGAGACTTAAAACGCAGGTAGAACAGCTTGAGGATGAGAACAGACGCCTTAAGGAAGAGAACAGTATTCTTAAAGACAGTACATCTTCAAAGTCGGGTTCATCGGGATCGTCAAGTTCGTCGAGTTCGTCGTCTTCGTCGAGTTCGTCAAGTTCATCAAGTTCATCGTCTTCGTCGGGCAAATCAAAGTCATCGGGCACATCGGGCTCGTCATCAGACTCGTCGGGCAGATAATATTACAAGACCAAATTAAAGATAAAATAAAGGAGATTTTCGACTATGGAACCGAAATACAAAAGAATTATGCTTAAAATCAGCGGTGAGGCTCTCGCCGGAGAGAAAGGCTTCGGACTGGATCAGGCAACGATAGACGCAATAGCGCGCAAGGTAAAAGAATGCTATGATATGGGCGTGCAGATTGCTATAGTTGTCGGCGGCGGCAACTTCTGGAGAGGACGCACGGGCGAGGGTATGGATCGCTCGCGTGCCGACCATATGGGTATGCTTGCAACGGTTATAAATTCGCTTGCTATGCTTGATGCGCTTGAACACCTCGGGGTTGAGGGCAGAGTTCAGACGGCGATTGAGATGCGCCAGATAGCCGAGCCGTATATCAGATTAAAGGCAGCTTCTCATCTTAAAAAGGGAAGGGTTGTAATATTTGCCTGCGGAACGGGTAATCCGTTCTTCTCTACGGATACAACCGCCGCGCTCCGCGCAGCCGAAATCGATGCAGAGGTTATCCTTCTTGCTAAAAAGGTTGACGGCGTGTACGACAGCGACCCGAATATTAATCCTAATGCAACAAAGTTTAAAAAGCTTTCTTATATGGAGGTTTTGAACAGAAAGCTTGGGGTTATGGATTCAACGGCGACATCGCTCTGTATGGACAACAATATTCCGCTTGTTGTTTTCGGACTTGATGACCCCGAGAATATTAAAAGAGCCGTTATGGGCGAGGATATCGGAACATATGTATCAAACGATGTTCAATAATAAGACGGTTGTTTAAATTTTAATAATATAAAAGTGTCTGCGCCGTTAACGGAGGGCGGACGGAATGGAGTTTATTATGCAGAAAACTGAAAGTAAAATGAGTAAGGCAATAGCAGCGCTTGAGGCTGACTATGCCTCGGTGCGTGCGGGACGCGCAAATCCTGCCATACTTGACAAAGTAACGGTTGAATACTATGGGGTTCAGACTCCGCTTGCTCAGGTGGGTACAATTTCCGTGCCGGAGGCAAGAACAATAATAATTCAGCCGTGGGATGCGGGAATTTTAAAGGATATCGAAAGAGCAATTTTAAGCTCTGACGTCGGGATAAATCCGAACAATGACGGCAGAGTTATCCGCCTTAACTTCCCTCCGCTTACAGAGGAGCGCAGAAAAGAACTTAAAAAGAGTATTTCAAAGCGCGGAGAAGAGGCAAAGGTTGCCGTAAGAAATATCAGACGCGATTCAATCGATGAATTTAAAAAGCAGAAAAAGAATAACGAAATTACCGAGGATGATTTAAAGGATCTTGAAGAGAAGGTTCAGAAGATTACGGATAAATTTATAAAGAAGATTGAAGACATTACCGCTGATAAGGAAAAAGAAATAATGGAAGTTTAAATTTGGGTGATGCGGATGTTTTTCAGAAAAAAGTTCGATAATTCGGACAAAGCCGTGCCGAAAGGGCAGATTGATATGTCGCGGCTTCCGAAGCATATAGGAATTATTCTGGATGGAAACGGAAGATGGGCAAAGCGGCGCGGTCTGCCCAGAAGCGCGGGACACAGACAAGGAGCCAAAACGCTTGAGAGAATAATGGATTATTGTATTTCTCTCGGTATAGAGGCGCTTACCGCGTATGCTTTTTCGACAGAGAACTGGAGCCGTCCTGAGGAGGAGGTCTCGGCGCTGATGGATTTGCTGTACAGCTATCTTATAAGCGCAGAGAAAAGATTTGCCGAGAAAGACGCACGTTTTATGGTAAGCGGAGATATATCAAGGTTTGATGATAGGCTTCAAAGGGCAATAAAGCACGCGGAGGACGTTACCAAGGACGGAAAGGCAATCATTGTTAACCTTGCGCTTAACTACGGTGGAAGAGACGAGATTGTCCGAGCGGCGCGTAAAGTGAGCGAGGATGTTAAGAAAGGCAAAATAGATGCGGAAGAATTGAACGAGCAGATATTTGCCTCATATCTGGACACCGCTTCTCTGCCCGAGGTTGACTTGATTATTCGCCCCAGCGGAGAGCAGAGACTGTCAAACTTTCTGCTTTGGCAGGCGGCATATTCGGAATTTTGGCTCAGTGACATATGCTGGCCCGATTTTAAAGAAGATGATATGAAATCTGCCATTATCGCATACCAGAACAGGGACAGACGCTTCGGAGCGGTTTAAAATTATCGGAAAGGACAGAACTGTATGAAGAAAGATGCTTCGCTTAAGGCAAGGGTGCTGACATCGGTTATTTGCGCCCCTGTGCTGATAATTGTTTTGCTCGGACCGTCGATTCTTGTTACGC
Organism: uncultured Eubacteriales bacterium; assembly: GCA_900555375.1. Taxonomy (GTDB): domain Bacteria; phylum Bacillota; class Clostridia; order Monoglobales; family Monoglobaceae; genus UMGS1820. Next base: position 28,139 of record USLC01000001.1, on the reverse strand, counting down.
TGACGGTTATTGCGGCGTCTATGGTGGGTCTTTATGAGTATTATAAGGCGGTTGAGCTGATAGAACACCGCGGTTTATGCGCGATGGGCATTATTGCCGCCGTTATAATTCCTATAGGGCTTATGCTGAGTATCCAGGAAACGTTGATACTTGTGTATTTGTATGTGGTAGGGCTGTTTTTAATTATGCTGATTTATAACAGGCGGGTTAAGGCAGCGGATATAGCTATGCTTTTGCTTGGAATTATATACATTCCGTACTTTTTGTCATATGTAATTCATATCCGTTCGATGGAGTTCGGAAGATTTTTTATATGGCTTGTATTTATCGGCGCGTTTTCTGCCGATACGTGCGCATATTTTGCGGGAAGAATGTTCGGCAGGCATAAGCTTTGCCCCGATATAAGTCCCAAAAAGACGGTAGAGGGCGCTGTCGGCGGAGTTGTGGGCGCCGGAGTAATGTTTGTTTTGTTCGGAATAGTCGTAAATAATATGTTTGCGGGATTTTTAAACGGCAGGCATTTTAACTTGATTTTACTGTTTGTGCTTGGACTGATTGCGGCTGTTATATCCGAAATCGGAGATTTGGTTGCATCGTCGATAAAGCGTCAGTATGATATAAAGGATTTTGGAAATATATTGCCGGGACACGGCGGAATCCTTGACAGGTGCGACAGCATCATATTTGTTGCGCCTACAGTATTTTTGTTTTTGTATAATGTTCCGGTTTTAATGTAGAATAATGACTAAAGAGACTGCCGTTTTCGGCAGTCTCTTTAGTCTGGCAGCCGATATCAGGTTAACTATAAAATTCGCCGTGTTGTACGGTAAAATCGTTAATGTAGACAGAATGTGAGTTTTAATGTTGACTTTTATGAAAAATATGGTATGATATATATTGGAGTCAGTTGAATATTGGGCTGTGTTTAATACGGAGGTATGATTTATGGATTTGTTTTCTGTCCTGACGCTTTTGGGCGGATTGGCACTTTTCTTGTATGGTATGGAGCTTATGGGCGATGGGCTTAAAAAGCTTGCGGGCGGACGGCTTGAGATGTTTCTTGCAAAGCTTACTTCAAACCGTTTTAAAGGTTTCCTGCTCGGGCTAAGCGTTACGGCTATTATTCAGTCGTCCTCCGCAACAACCGTTATGCTTGTCGGATTTGTAAATTCGGGGATAATGAAGCTGTCGCAGACTATAAGCATAATTCTGGGCGCAAATATAGGCACAACGGTTACGGCGTGGCTTCTCAGCTTAACGGGAATTAACGGAGAGAATTTTATTCTGCGGTTGGTTAAGCCCGAATCTTTTTCGCCGATACTTGCCGTTATAGGCATTATAATGATAATGGCAAATTCAAGCGACCAAAAAAAGAATATCGGTTCTATTTTGATTGGATTTGCAATACTGATGTTCGGAATGGATATGATGAGCGGCTCTATGGAAGGGCTTAAAGAGAGCGAGTCGTTCTCGCGGATGCTTGTTATGTTCTCAAACCCTGTAATGGGCATTATTGTGGGTACATTGTTCACGGCGATAATACAGTCTTCATCGGCGTCTGTCGGAATCCTTCAGGCGTTATCGCTGACGGGGGCGATTCCGTACTCAACGGCTATACCGATTATTTTGGGTCAGAATATAGGAACAACCATTACGCCCGTACTTTCTTCTATAACGGGTAACGTTCAGGCAAAGCGGGTTGCCGCATCGTGCGTATATATCAAGATGATTGGCGTAATAATAGTTGCAACCGCGTTTTATATATTAAACGCAATCTTTAAATTTCCGATTATGGACGGAAATATGAATGTAAGTGTTTTGACAATCGCTATTATTCATACGCTGTTTAATATAATATCAACGATAATTCTTATGCCTTTCTGTGACAAAATAGAAAAGCTGGCAAAGGTTACGATTAAGGGCGAAAAGCAGGAGAAGGATATTTTTGCAACACTTGATGACAGATTTTTGTCGATGCCTTCTTTTGCGGTTGAGAAGTGCCGCGATGTTGTATGCGAGATGGCGGAGATTACCAAAAAAGGAGTAATTGAGGCAACCGAGCTGCTTCATAAATATGATAAAAGTATCGCAAGCCGCATTAAAGAGTGGGAAGGCGAGGTTGATAAGTATGAAGATAAGACAAGCTCTTACCTTGTGAAAATTTCTTCGCGCGAGCTTAATTCAAAAGACAGCGTTGAGGTAACAAGGCTTCTGCACTCGGTAGGGGATATTGAAAGGATATCTGACCACTCTGTGAATATTATGCGTGCCGCAAAAGAAATACACGAAAAAAACATTGTATTTCCTGATAAAGTAACGGATGATATGAAGGTTATGGGCAGCGCGGTTAAAGAAATAATTGAGATTACTTCAAAGGCATTGTACAGTGACGACCTTGAAGAGGCAAAGAAGGTAGAACCACTTGACCAGCTTATAGACAAGCTTAAGCATAAGATTAAAAACAATCAGGTTCAGCGTTTGAGGGACGGAGCCTGTACAGTTGAAATGGGATTTATTCTCTCGGATTTGCTTATAGCGTACGAAAGAATAGCGGGACATTGTTCAAACATAGCGGTATCGCTGATTGCGCCGAACAACGAGGCACTTGAAACTCACGATTATTTAAGTCACGTTAAGAATGATGATGAAAACGATTTTGTTGAAAAGTACAATATGTACAAAAAGAAGTATTCGTTAAAAAAGGCGGAGAAATAATATAAACAAGAGCCGCACTCAATTGAGTGCGGCTCTTGTTTTTTTGTTACGGAAGTTCAAGCTTGGGTTTTATCTCGTTTGCTGGGCTGTGGTTATCCGTGATAAAAATGCGAAGCTCGGCAGTTTTGTCAAGGTACAGGTCAAAGCCTGAGGTATCGATGTTGTATACGGGGATGCTCTCAATAACGCTTACGGTTGACTTATACATTTTAACCAGCTTGCCGTCCCTGAAAACGCTGAATATGACTTCAATACTGTCTGTGTCCGACGGGAAGTCACCAACGGATTTAACCGATATGCTGTCAATCTTCTGCGGAGATGTATAGGTTAGCTCTGATACGCTTTTTCCGTTTATAGTGCTTACACGCCAGTCAGAGCCTTGAACCGGTTCGGAAATTCTTGAAAGAAGAATAACCTGATTCGGATTTGCTTTAAGGTCGTTGCCATCCAAGACCGAAACGCTTTCGGGAACGGCGCTGTCATCCGTTCTTTGCAGGCCTTCGGAAAAGGAGTAGTACTTACCGCTGACGATGTCTTTATATACACCCGAAAATTCAAGTTGATTTACGGGGATATTTTTGGTTTCGGATTCCGACCTGTTTATAATCAGTTTGTAGCTTCCGAAGTCCGCCGCGGTAAGTACGCCGTCCGAAGTTATGGGACAATGAGCGCAATATCGGTCGTAATAGGTTGTCCTTTGATATATATCGGCATACCCTTGCTCTTTGTTAAATGAAAATGCGATATTGGCTTCTTCACCTTCAAACAGCACAGCGTTTTCGCCGAGACTGTATACGGGCTTGCTTTCCGTGGTTCCGTTTTGAGGCGCGGCGCTGTTTTGTTCGGGGAAGATAAGGTCGCTTATTCCCGATACAGAGAAGGCAAGCAGAGTGTTTACAAATTCCATTGCGGCATTTGCCCCGAGATATGGCTCTGTTATCACCGTCTCGCCCTGCTTTGAAAATTGCTTAGGTTCAAAATACGGTGACTGTGTAAGGTATGCGGCGTATATATCAGCCTGATTGTTTAAGCGCTCGTCAGAGCTGAAGCTGAGGCAGAGGCTGACTTGCTTTTTCCCATCGGTAAATTCCTGCGGGAGGGCATATGTTGCATACACAAAACGCTTGCTTTGGCTGTTTTTAAACTCGGGTGCGGTCAGCTCTGTCAGGTTTTCGGGATTATTTGATTCGGCTATAAAGATTTTGCCTGCTGCCTCGTCCTCACAGCGGAATTTAAGAGTGAGGTAATTTTGCAGGTCGGGATTGCACACAAAGTTTAAAACCATAACCCCTCCGTCTTCGGGACTTCTGTAAGAGAATTGCCGTCCGCTTACCCTGCGCTTTTTGGGAGGGCTGATGTTTACGCTTTCAAACTTCTGCGAATCCTCGCTTTGGGTGTTTCCTATGTCAATATAGTTGCCGAAGCTGTATTTGGTATAATCGGGCGGAGCCTCGGCAGGAATGGTTATGGAATAACTGCGTTTTATAGAGTAACTGTCGCACTTGATTGCAGCGGAGGCAACAACGCTTACACCGCCCTCAAACCATTTGGGACGGGTGATGCTTCCGTTTGATGAAATATGGGCATTGTTGATATTTTTGCCGTTTAAATCGTATTCCTCCCAGCGCAGCTTGGCTGTCTTTCCGCTGCCGTCCTGATACGTCTCGGTCAGGTTCTTCATAACATAGGCGGGGGTATTGTTGCCGAGGGCCGACAGCGCCGCGCTTTCCGCGCACCCGATTTCTGCGTGAGCCGAGGTGTTCAGATACAGCTTTGGGGCAAACTGCGAAGAGGCGCTTTGTATATTTATTTCGCTGTTTTCAACCCCCGTGATTTTAAGCGTTATTATGTCCGATGCGGCTGCGGCATCGCATATCTGCTGAGATATGTCCAGTAAAAGCTCGCCGTTGTTTGAGACTGTATACTCGGTGGGAAGAGACTGCGAACCCTGCGGCCGCGAGGCATATGAAATAAGCTCGCTTGACCATTCGTTGTTGTCCACCGTGCAGATTTTAATTTTACCTTTTCCGCTGTTTTTGGAGAGGTAAAGGCGCGCACGGTAGAGAGTGCCGGAGATTGCGTCTCGGTTCAGTTTAAACTTCATATAAATTTCGTTTCCGCCGCCGACGGTGACAACTTCTCCCGAGCCTAAAGAAATTCCGCGTTTGTCGGGCTGACCCTGAGAGACAAAAGCGCAGTCTGACAGAGAAACCTTTGAAAGGGACGGCGCATCGGTATCATTTGCCATACCTGTTACAACCTTAAGGTAGGGGCGGTATGCGGGGTCTTCGTTTGATGAAGATGCCATCAGCACAGGAATTGAGTCGGTTGAATATATCATAAAAATAATGTCGGTTTTGCCTGCCGAAAGCACGGATTTTGCATACTCGGTTACATCAAGCTCTGCAAGGCTGTCGCCGCGCGCGGTGTCGGGGTGAAGTATGTCAAAAACGGGACGGATTGCATAAGACAAAGCAGCCGATTTGTCAGAGGTTGATTTGTCATCGGTATCGGTTACGCCGACGGCTATATTGTTGCGCAATCCTCCGCTTCCCGCAAGGAAGGAAAGGCGAAGTCTGACCTCTTTTATCTCATCGGTGCTTATTTTAGAAAATCTTAAAAGACTGTATTTAAGATATATCGAAGAGCCGTTGCCCACGGGAACGGCTTCGGAGCCTTCAAAGCCTTTGTCCGCATATACTGCGGAGGAGGCGGAGAGGCGCACAAAATCACCCTCGGCGCTCGGTGCGTCATAGTCGGGAAATATCCAGACGGGGACAACAAATATAATCATAAGGCACGCCAGAAAAAGGACAAAAACCTTTTGGATAAATGACAGTATTTTGGCTCTGATCGGAATCACCCCCCGTGTGCCCTTGCAGCGTATATGTACAAAATAAATATAATTACACATTATATTATAACATAGGTTGCGTACAAATAAAAGTGGCGTATTAGCTAAAATAAGCTTTGTCAAATTAGCTAAAATAAGTATTGTAGTAATATAACAGATACAGATATCGCATTATTGTATATTGACCTATATGGCCAAAAATGGTATAATTACAAAGAAATTTGAGATTTTTCGGGGGTAATGGCTATGACAGAATCAAAAATAAAAAAGTCGCTTAAAGGATATGTAATGAGTGCGCTTTTTGCGGCGCTTATCATAGTGGGAGCGTACATAAAGGTGCCTGTTCCGCCTGTTCCGTTCACGCTTCAGACTCTTTTTGTCGTGCTTGCGGGGCTTACGCTCGGCCCGAAGTACGGCGGCTTAAGCGTGTTGGTATATATGCTTCTGGGGCTTGCGGGGCTGCCCGTATTTGCCGGCGGAAGCGGAGGAATAGGAAGCGTTGTTATGCCTACCTTCGGATACATAATCGGCTTTGCCGCAGGGGCGGTGCTGAGCGGAATGATTGCAAACAGCGGTTCGTACCCGAGGCTTCTCGGCGCGGCTTTCGCGGCAATGGGGGTTATATACTTTTTCGGAATGGTTTATTATTATCTGATGAAGGTGTTTTATATGGGGGCAGAGGTTGAGATTAAGAATTTTATATTCAGCTTTTTTATTCTGACTGCTCCAAAGGATATCGTAACCTGCTTTATAGCCGCGGCACTGGCAAAGCGGCTGCGTAAATTTACCGCACAGTAACAAGATTTTTTATATATTTTTTAAAAACAGAATATGTATTCATTACAATTCTGCTACAAAACGGATGCAGCAGTTGCTTTTTTTAAAAAAATGTGTTATAATGACTTTGAATTTTTTAAAATTTGATTAAAGAGGTGACTGTTTTGAGAAAATATGCAAAGAGACTTATAGGTCTTGCGGCTGCTTTTACAATAGCTGCTTCGCAGGTGCAGGTTTCGGCGTTTGAGCCGAACTCGTGGGCTGCGGATGCGGTTAAAAGCGCAACAAATCTCAGTATTATATCCGAAGAATATTCTACAAAATCGTTCAGTCTGCCGATTTCAAGGTCAGACTTTGTAAATGTGGCAATAAACCTTTACGCCACTCTTACAGCGGAAAATGTATCAACCAATCCTAAAAATCCGTTTAATGATACAGACAGCCCATTTGCCAATATGGCATTTTATACGGGCTTGGTAAGCGGTGACGGAGAGGGGCATTTCTTCCCTCAGGGAACGCTTACCAGACAGGAAATGTGCAAAATTATGACAAGTCTGCTTGACTCTGCGGGGGTTTTAAGCCCGTATTTTCCGTCGGAGAATGTCTTTTCGGACGTGAAGGACGCGGACGAGATTGATTACTGGGCAAAGAATCACGTTGCCTTTATGCTTGACAATCATCTTATGGCAGGCGACGGAGACACTGGAATGTTCAGACCGAAGGACCCCGTTACGCGTGAGGAGGCGGCTATAATCGCATACCGCTGCTACATACTTTATGGCAAGAATTATGAGGGTCAGATTAAGACCACAATGCGTGACAATAAGGATTCAAGCGGAAAGACGCTTTATACGCTGATAAAGACGATAGTTCTTCCCTCGGGTGCAACGGTGGCTTTGCGTTATGCAAGCAATCCGTCTGCGGCGGACGAGGACACAACGTGGCAGGGAAGCACCGAGACTGCGCCCAGCGGAACGCCGCTGCAGATTCCCAGCAAGGACGGAAAGTACAGACTTAAGACTTATACAGAGACGCTTGCATCTGGAGAGGCGGCAGAGAAAGAGGCAAGAATCTTCCCCGACGGAGTTAAATATACTTCAAAGGAAGAAGCAGAGGCTCATATGACCGAGGTTACCGTCAATGTGTGGAAGCTGAACGAGGCTAATGAAAAGTACGCGTCAACGCTAACGTTTAAAATTAATTCTGTATTGAAAGATGATGTTACGGCGATATTTGACGAGATATTCAATTCCGACGATAAACCGCCGATAAAGAATGCAACGGCTTATGCGTGGCGTAATTCAATGGCAAGCGGATTATATTCCGACCATAACTACGGAACGGTAATAGACCTTAACTATAATGAGAACTATACCGTTTACGCAAGCGGCACGACAATAGGTACTTTTTATGACCCGTCAAAATCCGTATATTCGTTCCCGTCGGACGGAACGGTTGTTCAGACATTTGCAAAGTACGGATGGCTTTGGGGCGGAAATGCGTGGATAAACGGAACAGTTGATTATATGCACTTTACGTATTTGGGTAAATAACATAACAGGAGACCGTCAGATGAGACGGTCTCTTTTTTTTTAAAAACTTCAGAAAATTAAGGAACTTTTTAAATATCGCCTCGTCTAATATAATAAGCGCAATAAAAACGCTTGGATTAAGCAAAACCACAAGAGATTTAAGGAGGATAAAAAGATGAACAAAAATGTAAAGAGATTATTTGCATCGGCGGCAATTATGGGAATGGTTTCAACAGGAGCGGCTTTTGCGGCGGAAGAGCCCGAAGTAACCGCGGTTCCGGACGGAACTGTTACAAGACCTTCGGCTGAGCCGACATCGGCGGAGATAAACGGTGCTGTTGTAAAAGGCGTAAACGTTAAAGAAATTAACGGCGTAAAGATGATACCTCTCCGTATGGTGGGCGAAGCCCTCGGCTATCGCGTGGACTGGAACGGAGAAAATATGTCAATCGAGCTTACAAAGGGCGCGCAGTACATCAAGATGGCTATTGATAAGGATTCATACGCATTTTCGCGCCATGCGGGCGAACCCCTCGGAGCGGCGCCCACGCTTGTTGACGACAGCGTAACATATGTACCGCTTGCGTTTGTAACCGAAATTGTGGGCGGATACTATAACATTGAGGCAGACGGAACATATAAGATAGTAGACCCCGCAATCGTAACCGTTACAAGTGTAAACGAAGACGGTTCGCTTACCGTGGCAGACAGCTACCTTGGCGAAGTTGTTGTAAGAATAAGCAAGGATACACGGATATTTGCAAACGGAGAGGAAGTTTCTGCCGACGAGATAAAGCCCGATATGGTTCTGGGCGTTGAGTACGGTGACGTTATGACCGCAAGCCTTCCTCCGCAGAATACTGCAGAGCGCATAATCATAGAAAATCTCCCCACGGATGCGGACCAAAGCGAAGCAAAAAACGAGTTTGGATTCAGCGGAACGGTGACCGAGATTGAGGACGGTATGATAACCGTCGGCGAAGCAGGAAAGGATACCGATGCGATAAGACTGGTAATCAGCGAAGACACGGTTATAACCAAAGGCAAGGACGGCGAGAAGGCAACAGCCGATGAAATAAAGGTTGGAAGCAAAATTTCAGGGACGCACGCAGAGGCGGTAACGATGAGTATTCCGCCGCAGTCGGTTGCGATAAGAATAAACATTGACTAATAAAAAATGCGGCATTTTTGCCGCATTTTTTATAATCTCACCGAGACTCCGTTTTCGGTGAGATATTTTTTTAAATCACGAATTTCAATTTCGCGGAAGTGGAAGAGTGATGCGGCAAGTGCGGCATCTGCTTTTCCGTCGGTCAGCGCCTCTTTAAAATGCTCGGGCGTTCCTGCCCCGCCGGAGGCGATAACGGGAATCGATACCGCTTCTGACACGGCTTTTGTAAGAGCCGTGTCATAGCCCGCTTTTGTTCCGTCACAGTCCATTGAGGTAAGAAGAATTTCGCCCGCGCCAAGGCGGCAGGCTATACTTGCCCAGGTTACTGCGTCAAGACCCGTGTCTATTCTGCCGCCGTTAATATAGACATTCCAGCCGCTTCCGTCGTTTCGGCGTTTTGCGTCTATCGCCACAACAACGCATTGGCTTCCGAACTTATCCGCGGCATCGCAGATAAGGCGCGGATTGCGTATAGCGGAGGAATTAACCGATATTTTGTCCGCGCCCTCTGACAAAAGTGCGCGGAAGTCGTCAACCATGCTGATTCCTCCGCCCACGGTAAAGGGAATAAACACCGTTTCCGCAACGCGGCGAACCATATCAATAACGGTTCCGCGCCCTTCGTGGGTTGCTGTTATGTCCAGAAACACAAGCTCGTCCGCCCCGGCATCGTTATATATCTTTGCTATTTCAACCGGGTCGCCGGCATCTATAAGATTAACAAAGTTTACGCCCTTTACAACTCTGCCGCGGTTTACGTCGAGGCAGGGAATTATTCTTTTTGCAAACATCAGCTCTCCCTCCTTAAGTCTATAAAGTTTTTAAGTATTTTAAGACCCACATCGCCGCTTTTCTCTGGGTGAAATTGCGTTGCGTGAATGTTTCCGCGGCTCAGCGCAACCGGAAGGCTTGCCGAATAGTCGCAGACGGCGGTTATTACAGACTTGTCATTCGGCTGCATATAATAAGAATGAACAAAGTATACAAAAGAGCCGTCTTCTATGCCGGTAAATAACGGAGAGGGGTTGGGAAAGGTTATCGAGTTCCAGCCTATATGCGGAATCTTCACGCCGTCCGATTGGGGTATCTTAACACATCTGCCCTTTAATATGCCAAGCCCCTTGGCATCGGGAGACTCGTCGCTTGCTTCAAACAAAAGCTGAAGCCCGAGACATATTCCCAGAAAGGGTGTTCCGCTTTCCGTGACCTGTCTGATGCAATCGAAAAGATTTGCCTTGCGGATAGATTCGATACAGCTGCCGAATGAGCCGACTCCGGGCAGAATAACTCTGTCGGCATTTAATATTTCTTCGCGGTTATCGGTAATAACCGCCTTTTCGCCGACATATTCGCACGCTTTTTGAACAGAGCGCAGATTGCCTGCGCCGTAATTTATAATGGCAAGCATTTTAAAATCACCTCGTTGCTTTACTGATTTTATATTATCATAAATTTAAAAATAGGGCAATAATAATTATAAACAAAGATTTTAAATGATTAACCCGATATTAGTTACACGAACCCGATTTTAATATGTATTGCAGCAAAAGAGAGGCTTAATTTAAAAATTATTAATAAATTGTACTTGATTAATATATAAATATGAGGTACAATATAAATTGAGAAAGAGTATATAAAGAGGTTTGACACAATGAGAGTATTATTTATGGGAACACCCGATTTTGCTGTTCCCTGTCTTGAAATATTAATAAAAAACGGATATGAAGTGTGCGGCGCGGTAACACAGCCGGATAAGCCGAAGGGCAGAGGGCATAAGCTTGTGTCTCCGCCGGTTAAAGTATACGCAGAGAAGCACGGAATACCCGTGTTTCAGCCGCAGAGTCTAAAAAATCAAGAGCTTTTGCCGATTCTTTCGGAATATAAGCCCGATATTGCGGTTGTTGTGGCATATGGCAAGATTTTGCCCGAGTATATTTTAAATTTTCCGATGTACGGATGTATAAATGTTCACGCCTCGCTTTTGCCAAGGTACCGCGGCGCGGCACCGATTCAGCGGAGCGTGATAAACGGCGATGAAATCACAGGTGTTACGACGATGTATATGGAAAAGGGCTTGGATACGGGCGATATGATATTTAAATCGTCCGTTAAAATAGGAGAGGACGAAACCTACGGAGAGCTTCACGACAGACTTTCGCTTACGGGTGCCGACTTGCTGATAAAAACGCTTGACGCGATAGCCGGCGGAAGCGCGCCGAGAGAAAAGCAGAATGATGAAGAGTCTTGCTATGCGCCGATGATTTCCAAAGATACGGGACATATAGACTGGAGCCGTTCTGCCTCGGAAATTTTAAATCTGATAAGAGGAACAAACCCGTGGCCGATGAGTTATACTATGTACGGCGATGAGGTAATGAAGATAATCCGCGCGGAAAGAGGCGAAGATATCGAAGAAAAATGCGGAAGCATAACCGTTTCGGGCAAAAAACTTATTGTTGCCTGCGGCGGCGGGACAAGCATAGTGGTTGACGAAATTCAGTTTAAAGGCGGCAAGCGAATGAGGTTTGCCGACTATCTTAACGGACATACTATAGATGAAAGTATTGTATTAAAGTAAATCAAGGAGGAATGTATATGATGTACCCTTACTTTTTTGACCCGACGTGGATAATGCTTTTGCCCGCGCTGCTGCTTGCTATGTGGGCACAGGCAAATGTAAATTCCACATTTAAAAAATATTCACAGGTTTATAACCGCTTCGGAATGACCGGAGCAGATGCGGCGAGAAAAATTCTTGATATGAACGGACTTTACTCGGTTAAAGTTGAGCATATCTCGGGCAATCTCACAGACCATTTTGACCCCAAAACAAACGTGGTCAGACTGTCGGACGCAACATACAACAGCCGTTCGGTCGGTTCGATAGGCGTTGCCGCGCACGAGGTAGGACACGCGATTCAGCACGCGACCGCGTATACGCCGATAAGAGTAAGAAACGCAATAGTTCCTGCGGTAAATATCTGCAATATGCTGTCTATGCCGATAATTTTATTGGGTGTGATTTTATCGTATAATCAGACATTGGTCGATTTGGGAATCATTCTGTTTTCGGCTACGGTTCTGTTTCAGCTTGTGACGCTTCCGGTTGAGTTTAACGCAAGCGGACGTGCGATTCGCACGCTTGAAGAACAGAATATGCTTGCGCCCGATGAATTGGTTGGCGCAAAAAAGGTATTAAAGGCGGCGGCATTGACATATGTTGCGGCGGCTGTAAGCGCTATTATGAGCCTTTTAAGACTTATCGTGTTATTCGGCGGCAGAAGGAGAGATTAATTTGGCGAAGAATCCGAGAGAGGCGGCGATTTGCGCTCTCTGCAAGATTGATAAGGGCGGAGAATACTCAAACAAAGCGGTGCTTGAAGAGCTGAGCGGTATGGAGCCGCGCGACAGAGCGCTTGCGAACGAGCTGATTATGGGTGTTATGCGTAACAGAATTTATATTGATTTTGTGATACAAAGCTATTCCAAAATTAAGCTTAAAAAGCTGAGTCCGTGGGTTTTGCAGATACTGCGCTGCGGTGTGTATCAGATGACCGATATGAATAAAATTCCGCCGTCCGCCGCGTGCAATGAGGCGGTAAAGCTTGCGTCAAAATATGCCCATAAGGCGGCAAGAGGTTACGTGAACGGAGTTTTGCGCACGGTATCGCGAAGCCTTGATTCGCTGCCTGAGCCGCAGGGCAGCTTTGCCGAAAGAACATCGGTTAAGTATTCGTGCCCCCTATGGCTGACCGAAAAGCTTATAAAGCAGTTCGGTCGCGGGACGTGTGAGAAGATACTTAAAGACAGCCTTTTGCCCCACCCTGCTATGATAAGGGCAAATATCTTAAAAACCAACGCGGATGAGCTGACCGAAATGCTTCGCGGCGAGGGAATTTGCGCAAAACCCGACGCAGAGGTTAAGCAATGCCTGAGAATCAGCGGAGCGATAGATATTAAAGCCTCGCGGCTTTACGGGGACGGATATTATACCCTGCAAAACATAAACTCGATGCGTGCGGCGTTGGCTTTAGAGCCGAAAAGCGGAGAAACAGTGCTGGATTTATGTGCCGCACCGGGAGGAAAGACAACGCATATTGCAGAGCTTATGAAAAATGAGGGCAGAATTATTGCATTTGATATACATAAGCATAAGCTTGAGCTGATACAAAGGTCGGCTGAACGTTTGGGAATAGATTGTATCGAGGTTAAAGAGCATAATTCGGAAGAGCCGATTGACGAATTAAAAGGTGCGGCAGACAGAGTTCTTGCAGACGTCCCTTGCTCGGGCATAGGCGTGATTCATAAAAAACCCGATATAAAATATAACAGAAGTGCGGGGGATACAGAGGCGCTTTGCAAAATCCAGAGAAATATTTTAAATTTCGCCGCGGGATATGTAAAGACGGGCGGAGTGCTTGTATACTCCACCTGTACAATACTTGAAGAAGAGAACGAAAGGCAGATTGAAAGGTTTCTTGCAGAGCATACCGATTTTAAGTGCGAATTTGAAAAGCTGTATCTTGCATATGAAGGCGGAGGCAGCGGATTTTATATTTGCAGAATGATAAAATTCAAATAAGGTTGGCAAAAAATATGAAAAATCTCAGAGATTATACGCAAAAAGAGCTTGAGAAAATCCTCTGTGAAAAGGGTGAACCGAGGTTTCGCGCGGGGCAGGTCTTTAAGTGGCTGTACAGCGGAGCGGAAAGCATAGATGATATGACAAATCTGCCCAAGGGTCTGCGCGAAAAGCTTAAGGCGGAATATTCAATAAATAACTTAAAAATTGAACAAAAATTTGTTTCGGCTCTTGACGAAACAAGGCGTTATCTGTTACAATTAGATGACGGCAATTTTATAGAGTCGGTTTTAATGAAATATCATCACGGATATACAATCTGTGTGTCATCTCAGGTTGGCTGCGCTATGGGCTGCGCCTTTTGCGCATCGACCCGCGGCGGAAAGGTCAGAAATCTGACGCCGGGTGAGATTGTCGGACAGGTTATGACTGTCGGGAACGACCTTGGAGAGAGGATATCCAACATTGTGCTTATGGGAATGGGAGAGCCTCTCGACAATTTTGACAATGTGATGAGATTTCTTGAAATTGTAAATAATCCGAACGGACTGAATATAGGTATGAGGCATATATCGCTGTCTACCTGCGGTCTGGCGGAACGTATCCGCGAACTTGCAGACAGGCAGCTTCAGCTTACGCTTTCGGTTTCGCTTCACGCGCCGAATGACGAGAAAAGGTCAAAAATTATGCCTGTAAACAGGCGTTATCCGATAGAAACGCTGATTGATGCCTGCAGATATTATATTGCTAAAACAAACAGAAGAATTTCTTTTGAATATACATTGATAAACGGAGTTAATGATACGGAAGAAGAGGCAAAAGAGCTTTTAAAGCTGATTTCGGGAATGTTGTGTCACGTCAACCTTATTCCCGTTAACGAAGTTAAAGAGACCGGCTTTTCGGCAAGCGGACACACGGCGGTCGAAAGGTTCAGAGAGGTTCTTGAAAACGGCGGAATGTCCGCAACGGTCAGACGTGAAATGGGAGCGGACATAAGCGCTGCCTGCGGACAGCTGAGGGCTTCCGCAACGCGCCGTGCGTAGACGCTGTTCGGCGTACAGGACAGCATTAGGAGGTGTTGCACAATGATAGAAACATTTGGATTGAGCGATGTCGGATGCATCAGAGAGCTTAATGAGGACTGTTTTTGCATACACGGCTTTGACGAAGGGACAAGCAAAGGATTTTGTATACTTGCCGACGGAATGGGAGGGCATAATGCCGGAGAGGTTGCCAGCCAGAACGCGGTAAAGTTTATCGCGGAAGAGATGCAAAAGCTGCTTAATGACAAGGATGAAACAGAGATTCCGGGTCGGCTTTGCAGAGCGGTTGAGGGTGCAAACGAAAAGGTTTACAGAATGTCAACCGAAAATAAAATTCATAGCGGAATGGGAACAACCGTGGTTGCTGCGTTTATCTGCGAGGGGGTTGCCTATGTTGCAAATGTGGGCGACAGCAGAGCGTACGCAATACGTTCCGATGAGATAGCACAGATTACCACCGATCATTCTGTTGTGTCAGAGCTTGTTATGAGCGGCACAATCACCCGCGAAGAGGCGAGAGTGCATCCGCAGAAGAATATAATTACAAGAGCGATAGGAACCGACAGCAAAGTAAAGGTAGATATATTCGAATATGACTATTCCCGAGGGGATGTTTTGCTTATGTGCAGCGACGGGCTTTCGGGGATGCTTGACGACAATGAGATTTGCGAAATTGTAAAAGCAGGAAGAAATTCCGAAGAAACGGTTTGCAGACTTGTGGATTCCGCAAAGGAAAACGGCGGTCTTGATAACATAACTGTTATTTGTATCAGATTCATATAGGAGGAAAAGATAATGAATTTAATTGGAACAATGCTTGCCGGCCGCTATGAAATTCTTGAAGAAGTGGGCAAGGGCGGAATGGCATATGTGTACAAAGCGCGCTGTCACTTTTTAAACAGATTGGTAGCAATAAAAGTGCTTAAAGAAGAACTTAGCGATGATAAAGAGTTTGTACACCGTTTTAACACAGAGGCGCAGGCGGCGGCAAGAATTTCAAATCCGCACGTTGTGTCTATTTATGATGTGGGCTTTGAAAACGGACTTTATTATATAGTGATGGAGTATGTTGACGGCATTACGCTTAAAGAATATATAGCTGAAAAGGGTGTGCTTCCCTGGAAGAAAGCCGCCGAGTTTGCGGCACAGATTTGCGAGGGTCTTTCGGCGGCGCATAAAAAGTCGGTTATTCACAGAGATATCAAACCTCAGAATATTATTATGACGCAAGGAGAGGTGCTTAAGGTTACCGACTTCGGTATAGCGCGTGCGACATCACAGGCAACGACAACTACCTCAAATTCAACTATCGGGACGGTGCATTATCTCTCGCCCGAGCAGGCGAGGGGCGGATATACGAACGAGAGAACGGATATATATTCACTCGGCGTTGTTCTTTACGAAATGCTGACGGGCAGACTTCCGTTTGACGATAATACGGCGATTGCGATTGCGATAAAGCATATTCAGGAAAAGCCCGTATTGCCGAGAATTTTGAACAGCGACATACCCGAGTCTATGCAGTATATCGTTATGAAAGCGCTTAATAAAGAGCAGAACTTAAGATATGCCACCGCGGATGAATTTCTTGCGGACTTAAAAAAGGTGATAAAAAATCCTGCGGTTGTTCTCGGAGAGACGGAACAGGCGGCTGACGACCTTGACAGAACGGTTAAGCGCGGCGCAATAGATGACAGAGACATTGACAATTATGAGAGACAAAGAAGACAGGAAAACCCCGAGTACGGCAAGTATGCCGACCGTGTCGACAGAGAGGTTAAAGAAAACAGACAAAGGAACATTGATAGAATGAGAGCGGTAAAAGAACAGAAAAAGAAAGAGCGCAGAATTACAATTGCGGCGGTGGTTGCGGCGATTGTTGTCCTTGCGGGGCTTGGCGTTGTATTTTCTATGATGACGGGCGGAAATCCCATCAGCGTGTTTACGGGCGGAGAAAAGGTAAAGATTCCGAACGTTATGGATATGATGTTAACGGACGCGCAGAAGCAGTATAGACAAGACGGCTTCAGCATTGTTAAAAAGAGCGAAAAGACAAGCGATAAAGCGGCAGGTACGATTCTTGAACAGAATCCCCCCGCAGGCAGCGAGGTAACAAAGAAAGACGATATAGTCATTACGGTCGTTGTAAGCTCGGGCGTCAATAATATAAAGGTAGAGAACTACACAAATCTTAAAATAGATGATGCAAGGAAAAAGATTGCCGAAAGCAAGCTTAAAGTAAATGAGATAGAAGAAGAGAGTGCAACCGTTGCGGCGGGCGTTGTTATCAGGCAAGAGCCGAGCGCAGGGCAGGAGGTCTCTGAGGGATATCTCGTAACTCTGTATGTAAGCTCGGGCAAAAAGAGTGATGACACAAACAATACAAATACTGACGACAAGAAAAATGACTCAAACAAGAATGACAGCACAACCGATGGCAACAAATCAAACGGAAGCCAGAGCGGAAGTACGGGAAACGGTACAAGTTCAGGTAATTCCGGCAGCGGCTCGTCTTCGGGCAGCTCGGGCAGCGGTTCGTCGGGAGGAACGTCGGGTGGTACGTCGGGCGGTTCATCCTCGGGCAGCTCTTCATCCGGAGGGCACACATCGGGCGGTTCGTCTTCGGGCAGCGGCTCATCGGGAAGTTCATCGGGAGGTTCCGAATCAACCCCCGGAATAAGTAACTAAGGTGAAAATATGAACGATAGCAGAGAATTCAGAGGAAGAATTATAAAAGGCGTCGGCGGTTTCTACTATGTAGATACCGCCGACGGGTGTTTTGAATGCAGGGCGCGCGGAAGCTTCAGAAGCAAAAAAATAACGCCTTTGGTGGGTGATGAGGTAAAGATTTTAATAAATAACACAACAAAAACAGGAGCAATAGACGAAATCTTACCGAGAAAAAATGAGCTTTTGCGCCCTCCCGTGGTAAATGTTACACAGATGGCGATTGTTGTTTCGACTGTTAATCCTGCGCCGAATCTTTACCTGCTTGACAAGATGCTTGCATCGGCTGAGATTTCGGGAGTGGAAGCGATAATCTGTGTGAACAAAACCGATTTGGATTCGGGCACAGAGCTTTGCGATATCTACCGCGGCGCGGGGTACAGCGTTGTTCCGCTGAGCGCGGCAAGCGGAAAAAATATTGACGATTTAAAAGAGATGCTTTGCGGTGAGGTAACCGTGTTTGCGGGAAATTCGGGAGTGGGAAAGTCAAGTATTTTGAATTGTGTAACAGGCGGCGAGTATTTTGAAACGGGAGAGGTAAGCACCCGTGTTGACAGAGGTAAGCATACCACAAGACATACTGAGCTTGTTCCGCTTGACGGGGGCGGATATATAATCGATACCCCCGGCTTCGGGTCGCTTGATATTTCGGCGCTTCAGCCCGAAAACTGCGCGGAGCTTTTCAGAGAGTTTGAGAAGTATGCATACGATTGCCGCTTCGGAGACTGCAATCACATCGCCGAACCGGGCTGCGGAGTTGCGGCGGCGGTCGAGAGCGGTAAAATTTCAAAAAGCCGTTACGACAGCTATGTAAGACTTGTAAGTGAGATAAAAAAGAGAAGATAAAGGGGTTTTAAAATTGAACAGACAGATAAAAATTGCGCCGTCGCTGCTTGCGGCAGACGCCGCAAGGCTTTCGGAAGAAGTAAATAAGGTAGAGACGGCAGGGACCGAGTGGCTGCATATTGACGTTATGGACGGTCATTTTGTGCCGAATCTCAGTTTTTCGGCGCATACAACCGCGGCTCTTCGCCCTTTGAGCAAAATGTTTTTTGACGTGCATCTGATGATAACAAACCCCGAAAAGTATATGGATTCCTTTGCGGATGCGGGAGCGGACATTATAACCGTACATAAAGAGACGGCGAACGATGCGGACTTGAGAAAAATTGCAGAGCATCTGCACAGCCGCGGCATAAAGGCAGGAATATCGGTTAAACCCAAAACCCCCGTTGAGTCTGTAGAGGGGCTTTTGGATATTTTTGATATGATTTTGATTATGACGGTCGAGCCGGGCTTCGGCGGACAGTCATATATGCGTGATATGGAAGAAAAAATCAGGTGGGCGGCAAAAATGGCGGAAACAAAATATACCCATCTTGATATCGAGGTAGACGGAGGCGTAGGCGTAAAAACAGCTGCGTCGGCGGCGGCAAGCGGTGCAAATATATTGGTTGCAGGGTCGGCGGTCTTCGGTGCGGAGGACGCTGCGGCGGCGGTTGCCGAAATCCGCAGAGTGGCTGAAGAGGCACTAAAATAACAAATAATTAAGGTGAAGTATATAATGAAGGCAATAATTATTTGCGGCGGAGACGTCGGCGACTATGAATTTTACAAACAGTCGGATTTTGACGGAGCTTATATAATTTGTGCGGACGGCGGACTGAAGCATTGCAAAAAATTGAATATAAGACCGGATTTGATTGTGGGGGACAATGATTCGTGGACGGAGCAATATCCCGCGGAGATTGAGTCTATGGTCAGCCCGCCCGAAAAAAATTATACTGATACAAACATATGCATTGACGAGGCGATAGAGCGCGGATTTAAAGAGATTATGTTAATCGGTGCTCTCGGCGGGAGAAGAGACCACGAGTTTTCACATTTCTGCTTGCTTGCGTATGGATTAAAGCGCGGAGTTAAAATTAAAATTCTGGACAGGTATAATGAAATCTGGATGGAGGACAAGCCGTTTGAATTGTTTCGCGGCAGCAGAAAATATGTTTCGTTTTTCCCGTTCGGGGGAGATGTTGAAGAATTTACCGTTCGGGGGCTTAAGTATGAGGCTGAAAAGATGCGTCTTGCGTGCGATGAGGTAAGAGCGTCAAGCAACGAGTTTGATAAATGCGATGCGGCATTAATCAGTTTTAAAAGCGGACGGGTGATAGTGATGCTTTGTGATGACAGGGCGGCCGACCAAAGGAGTGAGAGTAATGCAAAACAAGTGTAAAAAAATATTGACCGTTATAATGGTTATTATCTGCGCGGTACTTGCGGCGGGATGCTCGGGGACGGAAAGTGAGGCGCGCGCGGGTCTTGAAGATACGCTGAACGCGTTAAAATCGTGCGACAGAGACAAGATAGACGAGTATTACAGCTTTGACCGCGTGACGGCGTATGTGGATAAAGCCGACGGTGAAAAGTTCCGTGATACCGTTATTTCAACGCTTTCCAAAATGGATTACAGGATTAATTCAACGGAGAAGGTAAGCGACAGCGCTGTAAATATCAGCGTTGAGCTTACAACCGTAGATTTTTCCGAAATAGTGAATGAGTACATTAAAAAGGTTATGAATATGGTAAACAGCGAGGATTATCAGAAGAATATAGGCGCGATGACGGAAGAAGAATACAGCGAAAGAATGACTAAGCTTATGAATGAGTGTATAACCGAGAATATGGATACAAAAACAACCAAGACGCTGACTGTTACTATGATAAAAGGGGTATCGGGAAGCTGGACGCTCGGCGGAAACTCGGATGAATTTTTGGGGGCTCTGTTTGCTGACTTAAGTGACGCGGTTGATTATCTTGTGTAATACAAATGTAAAATTTGTGTAAACATATATTTAACCAAAAGCTTGACTTAATGCCGTAATACGGGTATAATATTAGATGTGTGTCCCGATGAGGATAAATATAATAAGGGGGGGATGTTCTTGAGTATGCAAAAGAAGAGGATAAGATTCTTTTCTGTTCTTACGGCGGCGTTTGTGTGGCTGTCGGCGATTGCCGTGCCCGTCTCTTGGGCGGCGGACAACAGTGATGCGGATAAAAACGGTAAGGCAGACTGTGCCTGTGCGCAAAGTGTCACGATGAACGTTCCGCCCGATATGCAGCAAGGCTCTGATAACGCTGCGTATGTAAATTCAAGTGCGCCGTCGGTTCGCTGGCAGAAGGCAGATTTTATACACAGTTTTTGCCCGAATAACAGTAATTACGATGAGACGGTGGATGTGTTTGCGGACGGTGTTTCCGATACATTGAGGGCAGACGCGGCATATTTAAAAGTGGTTATGCTGTGCTGAACACGGAACAGTCACCATCAAAACAGAAAATAATTAAAATTTATATAACACTTAAGGAGGAAAAAAAGTGTCAAGAAGTATAGTTAAATTTATGGCAATAATTCTTGTTATTGCCGCAATTACTTATGTAGGCATTGCAGGTCTTGATTTTTCTGACAAAGTTAAAATCCCCGGTGTTACCGACGAGGGCGGAATAACACAGGGTCTTGACCTTAAGGGCGGCACCGTTATCGTATTTGAGGCAGATGCGGACGATCCTTCGGACGATGATATGTCTACTGTAATTCAAACAATCAGAAAGCGTCTCGATTTGCAGAACTACACAGAGGCAACCGTTACCCGTCAGGGAAGCGACAAAATCCGTGTTGAGCTTCCGGATGTACAGGACGCAAACAAAGCGGTAGAAACTCTCGGTGCAACAGCACAGCTGGTATTTGCAGAAACGGTAACGCAGGATCCGTCAGATGCAAATAAAGTTACTGTTGACAAGCAGGTTATGACCGGTGATCAGGTTAAAGACGCGACCGTAGAATACGGTTCGTCGGATGGTAAGTCGATGAGCAAAAATTCTTATCGCATTGCTCTTACCCTTACGGATGAAGGCCGCCAGGCTTTTGCCGATGCTACGGGCAGATTGGTGGGACAGCCTATATACATCGTTATGGATAACAGCGTAATATCGGCTCCGCGTGTTAACTCAAAGATTGACAGCAACACCTGTGAGATTACGGGTGAATTTACCGCAGACGAAGCAAAGGCTCTTGCGGCAAATATTAAGTCGGGACGAATCCCCTTTAACCTTAATCAGGTTGAGGTTCGTACGGTCAGCGCAACTCTCGGTGAAGAGGCTTTGCAAAACGCGGTTAAGGCGGGCGTTATAGGCTTGATTCTTGTAATGCTGTTTATGCTTCTCTGCTATCGTCTTCTCGGTTTTATGGCTGACATCGCGCTTGTTGCATACATTAGTATAGTGTTGATTATTCTGGCTAACTGCCACGTAAACCTCACGCTTCCGGGTATAGCGGGTATAATCTTGTCGGTAGGTATGGCGGTTGACGCAAACGTTGTTATATTCGAGCGCGTCAAGGAAGAGCTTCGCCTCGGAAAGACCGTCCGCAGTGCGGTAGACGCGGGATTTGACCGTGCTCTTTCGGCTGTTATAGACTCAAACGTTACGACTATTATATCGGCTGTTATCCTTTGGATTCTCGGAACGGGTACCATTAAGGGATTTGGTATCACTCTCTTTATAGGTATTGTTGTTTCGATGGTTTCAGCTATATTTGTTACCAAGTTCCTGCTTAAGCAGATGATTGGTATGAATGTTAAAAACCTTTGGCTTTACGGAATAAGCAAGAAGTCACAGGTTGAAGAAGTGAAAGGGGGCAAAGCGTAATGTTCAGTATTTTAAAGCATAAATGGATTTTTATGGGCATTTCTTTTGCTCTGATGATTGTAGCGGCAATATCGCTTATTGTCCGCGGATTTAACCTTGATACCGACTTTGCGGGCGGTATCGCGGTAACTTATGAAATTAAATCCGATTTTAATACGGAAGATGTTCAAAAGGTTGTTGACGAGGCTCTCGGTTCGCACCAGAGTCCCTCATCGATTCAGCGTTCAAACAATGATGAGGTAGTTGTTAAGTTCGGTTACGAAAACGACCTTAAGACAGAGGCTGACCGCTCGGCATTCTCGCTTGACAGAGTTACAAAGATTACCGATGCACTTAAAGCAAAATATGATGCAGAGGTTATTCTGAAGAATCAGGATATAATTTCTCCTTCAACCGGTCAGGATCTTGCGCGTTCGGCTTTGTGGATGTCTATCCTTGCGTGCATAGCAATCTTATTCTATGTAACTCTTCGTTTTGAGTTTGTATCGGGTGTTGTTGCTATCGTTGCACTTGTTCACGATGTTCTGCTTCTGCTTGGTCTTTACTCGATTATGCAGTGGTCTGTTGATACCAACTTCATTGCGGCAATACTGACCGTTTTGGGTTACTCTATCAATAACACAATCGTAATTATGGACAGAATCAGAGAGAATACAAGACACGCAAGAAAAGAATCGTATTCCGAAATTGCGGACAAGAGTATTCTGCAGACAATGAATCGTTCGTTAAATACCACAATTACAACCTTGCTTACAATCGGTATGGTTTATATCCTTGGTGTTAAGTCGATTCAGGTATTTGCTCTTCCGATTATAATCGGTATAGTAATAGGCTTCTATTCATCTGTATTTGTTGCAGGTCCGCTCTGGGCAACCTGGAGAGATTCTGCTGTAAAGGCAAAGAAAAGAGCGTAAATAATAAAAAAAGAGGGGATTTAAATTCCCCTCTTTTTTATTTGCTTTGTTTTTCCTCTATATTTTCTTTTATCATCATATCCTTAACCTTCATAAGTCTGGTTATGGTGCTTCGCTCGTTTTCGTCAAGCTTCATTGTGATATATCTTATAGTTTCCTCATAGCCGGGGATCATAATATATTCAAGTGCGTTAACGCGGCGACGTGTTTTTTCGATTTCCGCCGCCATAAGCTGACAAGATTTCTCCACTTCGGCAAGCCTGATAAGCTTAGGAAGGATTTCAGACAGCGATAAAATCGCGCTGTCCATATCGCCCGGGGTGTCTGCAAACCCGTATGAATAAATGCTGTTTGGGTCGCTTAGCTTATATTCCACGCTGTACTTTGGAATCATAACGCTCATTACATTTTTTTCTTCTATGCTGAGCAGCATCTCCTGCTTGGGTAGCATAAGAGCGGTATCGATAACCTCTTTTGAGGCAGAGCAGCCCGCAACCGCCATTTGCATATTCGCGCTTCCTATTGCAGATTCAACATCCTTGCGGAGCAATTGATTTTCACGAATCAGGTCAAGAAACTGCCGCATAAGTTCATCGCGCTTGTCTTTTAAAAGCTTGTGACCGCGGCGCGCTGTTGTCAGCTTGTGCTTTAAATTGGTAAGCTCCATTCTTGTAGGATTTACGTTTAATCTCGCCACAAAATCACAACCTATTCTTCATAATATTTATCAAGAAATTCATCCTTGATACGTTTCAGCTCGCTTCTCGGTAAGATTCTGAGAAGCTTCCAGCCGATTTCAAGTGTTTCTTCTATACTTCTGTCGCTGTCATATCCCTGCGAAACATATTCGCGCTCAAAGGCGTCGGCGAACTCAGCGTATTTTTTATCAATATCCGTGAGAGCCGCTTCGCCTAAGATGGACATAAGCTCTTTTGCGTCCTTACCACGTGCATAAGCCGAGAAAAGCTGATTCATCGTATCGCTGTGGTCGGCTCTTGTTCTGCCCTCGCCTATACCCTTATCTTTAAGACGCGAAAGCGACGGTAAAACATCTATCGGCGGCGTTATCCCCTTGCGGTAGAGGTCTCTTGAAAGAATAATCTGACCCTCTGTTATATATCCGGTAAGGTCGGGGATAGGGTGAGTTTTGTCATCCTCGGGCATTGTCAGAATCGGAATCATAGTGATTGAGCCGTCCTTGCCATCTTGTCTGCCTGCTCTTTCATATATTGTCGCAAGGTCTGTGTACATATATCCCGGATAGCCGCGGCGGCCGGGAACCTCTTTACGTGCCGCCGAAACCTCGCGCAGGGCATCGGCGTAGTTTGTAATGTCGGTGAGGATAACAAGTACGTGCATATTCTTCTCAAATGCAAGGTACTCTGCGGCGGTCAAAGCCATTTTGGGCGTTGCAATTCTTTCGATTGCAGGGTCGTTTGCAAGGTTTATAAACAAAACGGTTCTGTCAAGCGCTCCTGTCTCGCGAAATGAGTCGATAAAGAAATTTGATTCTTCAAAGGTTATTCCCATCGCGGCGAACACAACGGCAAATTTTTCATCGTTGCCGCGTACTTTAGCCTGACGCGTAATCTGTGCGGCAAGCTGAGCGTGCGGCAGACCGCTTGCTGAGAATATGGGAAGCTTCTGTCCGCGGACAAGAGTGTTAAGACCATCTATAGCCGAAACTCCGGTTTGAATAAATTCCTGCGGATATTTACGTGCCGCGGGATTCATCGGCTTTCCGTTTACATCAAGGCGCATCTCGGGAATAATATCGCCGCCGTCATCTATTGGGTTGCCGAGGCCGTCAAATACTCTGCCAAGCATATCCTCTGACACGGCAAGCTCCATTTGTCTGCCCAGAAATCTTACTTTGCTTTCGGCGGGATTTATGCCCGTTGATGCTTCAAACAGCTGAACAAGGGCGTTACTTCCGTCGATTTCAAGAACGCGGCATCTTTTTATGTCGCCGTTGCCAAGCTCGATTTCGCCAAGCTCGTTATAGGTCACGCCGCTGACATCTTTAATCAGCATAAGAGGACCGGCAACCTCTTCAATGGTTCTGTATTCTTTAGGCATCAGTATTCCTCCTTTTTAAGCTGAGCGTTAAGCTCTTTATGAAGCTGCTTTAGTATTTCTTCATATTCCGTATCGATGTCCTCTTCTTTTACATACTTAAAACGTCCGATTCTCTCGCGAACGGGGAGGGAGACAAGCACATCGATGGGGGTGTTTTGATTTAGGGTTTCGCTGCATAAGTCAAAGTATGCAAGAATAGCCTTCATCATATAAAGCTGTTTTTTAAGGCTTGTATATGTGTCAACCTCGTGGAAGGCAAGCTGATGCAGAAAGTCTTCCCTGATTGAGCGCGCCGTTTCCATCTTAAGACGGTCGGACGGAGAAAGTGCGTCCATACCGACAAGCTTTACTATTTCCTCA
The DNA here is from genome assembly GCA_900555375.1 of uncultured Eubacteriales bacterium. Classification (GTDB taxonomy): domain Bacteria; phylum Bacillota; class Clostridia; order Monoglobales; family Monoglobaceae; genus UMGS1820. Next base: position 2,681 of record USLC01000001.1, on the reverse strand, counting down.
AGCTCTGATTCATCGTGGAGAATGCTCATCAGTCTTCCGCGAAGAGTCATCCAGTCCTCTGAAACGTTCTCGCTGTACCAGTTTGTAAGCAGGTCAACATAAAGCGAATAACTTGTCAGCCAATTGATGGCGGGGAAGTGTCTCTTGTATGCAAGAGAGGCGTCAAGCCCCCAAAAGACTTTAACTATACGAAGTGTCGCCTGTGATACCGGCTCTGAAATATCTCCGCCCGGGGGGCTTACCGCGCCGATAGCTGAAAGCGCGCCTTCTCTGCCATCGCTGCCGAGGGAGATAACTCTGCCCGCTCTTTCGTAAAACTGAGCAAGACGGCTGCCGAGGTATGCGGGATATCCTTCCTCGCCCGGCATCTCTTCAAGACGTCCCGACATTTCACGGAGAGCCTCAGCCCAGCGCGATGTCGAGTCAGCCATAAGCGCAACGCTGTAGCCCATATCACGGAAGTATTCTGCTATTGTTATTCCGGTATAAATCGAGGCTTCGCGCGCAGCAACGGGCATATCGGACGTATTTGCGATAAGCACCGTGCGCTCCATAAGCGACTTGCCTGTGTGCGGGTCGATAAGCTCGGGGAACTCATTCAGTACATCGGTCATTTCGTTTCCGCGCTCGCCGCAGCCGATATATACAACGATATCGGCTTCCGCCCATTTTGCAAGCTGGTGCTGGGTAACCGTTTTTCCGCTTCCGAAGGGACCTGGAATCGCGGCAACACCGCCCTTTGCAATGGGGAACATCGTATCTATTACGCGCTGACCCGTTATAAGAGGCTTGTCGGGCGAAAGTTTTTTGGCATAAGGTCTGCCGCGGCGGACAGGCCACTTTTGCATAAGGGTAAGAGAGCGCTTTCCTCCGTCCGCGTTTATGGTGCACACGGTCTCATCTACGGTAAAGTCACCCTCTGAAACAGAGGTCACGATTCCGTGAACTCCGTAAGGAACCATTATTTTATGAAGAACAATATCGGTCTCGCGGACTGTTCCTATTATATCCCCGGCTTCGACCTCATCGCCTTCCGAAACGGCAGGCGTAAAGTGCCACTTTTTGTCGCGCTTCAAAGACGCGACTTCAACGCCTCTGCCCAGATTATTGCCGCACATCTTCATAATGTCGTCAAGGGGTCTTTGGATTCCGTCAAATATACTTCCTATAAGTCCGGGACCAAGCTCAACGCTGAGAGGCTGACCCGTGGATTCTACAGGCTCGCCCGTGCCGAGACCCGATGTCTCTTCGTATACCTGAATGCTTGCCCTGTCTCCGTGCATTTCTATTATTTCGCCTATCAGGCGTTCTTTGCTGACGCGTACAACGTCAAACATATTTGCGTCACGCATATCCTTGGCTATAACCAAGGGTCCGCTGACTTTAACTATTGTACCACTACTCATAATCAATCTCCTTTATTTCAGAATGTTAGAGCCTACCGCCTTTTCAACCGACTTGTTTACATCTGCCATTCCTGCCCCCGTATTGCCCGATACCCCGGGAATAAGTATTATGGCAGGGGTGCTTTCAAAGCGGTACTTCTCGATTTCGTCCTGTATTTTTTCTGCAAGAGCCTCTGTTATATATATTATCCCATAGCCGCTGTGCGCAAGCTTGCCGAGCGTCTTTGAAGCATTGTCGGCATCATCGCTTACAAAGGTTGTCATACCGAGTGCGGCAAATCCGTATATACTTTCTCTGTCGCCCATAACCGCAATTTTATACATAGATTTCACGCAGCCTTTCTCTTATAATTTCGGCAGAGAGGCCGGCGTGCTTTGCACGTAAAATCAGCCGAAGATTTTTAAGCTCTGCCATACTTGAAAAATAGTATGCCGCAAGCGGCTCTATCCCGAAGCTGATTCTTGAAGAGTCTGCCAGAGCCTCGGTTATAAGATTGTCACATTCCTTTTCAAGTTTTGCCGAGTTTGAAAGAAAGCCTGCAAGCAACGAATACTTGCTGTCCTCGATATATGCGGAAACCTGTTCAAAGCCGCGCAGCGCGGCTTTTTTTAAGCCCTCGCCGTCTATGCCGCGGCTTTCGTTAAACGCAAGGTTTAAAACCGTTTCACCCGCGTTTGTTTTGGCTGCCCTGACCGCGGTTTTAATATTGGCAAGCGAGGCAATCTCGTCTGCAAGATTTTCGGCAAAGTCATTGCCTTTTGCAAGCTTCATCATTGCGTTGTAAGAACAAGAATCAATAAATGAATCGGTAAGCCTGCCGTCGGCTGAGGACGTTATAATCTCATAAGCCTTTGCCGCCGCAGAGGAAATATATTCGGGCAGAGAGTCGAAGGCTCTCTCGGTGAGAGCGGAATACAGTTCATCTATGGGGATAAGGCAAGGAGTTATACAGTATTCTCTGCCGTCGGTGTTTGCTAGCATTCCTTTTAATATTGCTTTTAAATTGTGAAAGTCATTTCTGACCGTCAAAAACTTCAGCGCGTCTTTATCGGGAGCAATTTCGTTCAGATAATTCCAAACACGGTTCATATAACCGTCAAGAGGGCCATTTGATATGTCAAAGCCTTTGTCGGCAAGAAGCCGGCAAGCCTCTTCGTAATCGCGTGACTCTATCAGCTGTTCCGTAAATGCGCTGCTTAAGAGTTCGTTTTCCGCGGCGCGGACATTTGCAACCGCGAAGGCATATTGAGTGCTGTTCACGTTATACCTCCAAA